>CAYVIE010000006.1:0-37798 GCA_964451355.1 uncultured Desulfobacteraceae bacterium | reverse complement strand
TGAGGCACGCACTGGAGGTTAGAGTACCGTTTCTTGATCATCGTGTTGTCTCGCTTGCCATGGAAATTGCCGATGACCTGAAGATTCGTGGTTTTCAGACCAAGTTCATACTCAAACATGCATTTAGGCATTTATTGCCCAGAGAACTGCACAAAAGACCCAAGGCCGGATTTGAAGTTCCGGTAAGCAGATGGTTGAAGGGACGGCTGAGGTTCTTGATTGATGACTTCCTTGCGCCGGCACGCCTCCATGCCCAGGGGATTTTCAACCCTGATGCTGTTGCACAGGTTGCAGGTGACTTTCTGGACGGGAAAAGGGATACCGCCTGGACTGTATGGAATCTTATTGTTTTTCAGGCATGGTATGACAGGTACATGGCGTGAGCTGGGGAATCATGCAGTGGATATAAATAATGGATTTTTTACGAGATCGTCATAAATGGAGTCTATCGCAGAACAGCGGAACAGATTGATGGATGCGCCATTGAAGGTTCTCCATATAATAACAAGGCTCGACATGGGCGGATCAGCCCAGAATACCCTTTCTACATGCATTGAACATGACCATAACAGATACCGGGTATTTCTCATACATGGGCCGAGCGAAGAATCAGCAATGACTCCGGAAGAAAAGCAAGAGGTCGCAGCCGGCATTGCGCGGGCAAAGGCCCGGGGTGTGGAAGTGTCGATAGAGCCTTGCCTTGTTCGCAGGATAGATCCGGTGATGGATGCACGAGCCTTTATAGGAATTGTTTCAGCCATACGGCGTATTCGGCCGGATATAGTTCATACACACACATCCAAGGCCGGGATGATCGGCAGGCTGGCGGCTTTTGTCTGCATGGTGCCGGTCGTGATACACACTCCCCATGGGCATGTCTTTACGGGGCATTTTCCCCCAATCACATCAAGGATATTCCTTTTGGCTGAAAGGGCGGCATCTTTGTTTACCGATGCCATGATTGCCTTAACGATGGGCGAAAAAAATGATTATGTTGAATTACGTCTTTTTCCGGCGAACCGCATCGAGGTTATCCCAAGCGGGATCGATGTGGGAAGATTTTCCGTTCAGCACAAAACCGCTGCAAGTATGCGCAGGCGGTTGGGGCTTATGACGGACGCCCCGCTTATCGGTTTTTTCGGCTGGCTGGAGCCGGTGAAAGATCCCGTGACAATGATTGAGGCTATGCCGATTGTCTGGAAGTCATTTCCGGATGCTACATTGCTTTTTGTTGGCAAAGGTTCCCTTTTGTCAAAACTAGAAGCCATGGCCAGGGAGATGGATGCGAAAGGCCGGATACGTTTTTTGGGCTGGCGCAGGGATGTGGAAAAGATTTATCAGGCAATAGACCTGTTGTGCCTGACGTCAAAAAATGAAGGTATGGGCAGGGTGATTGCTGAAGCAATGGCCTCCGGAAAACCTGTGGTTGCGACAAGGGTAGGCGGTGTCACAGATCTTGTGGTTGACGGTAAAACCGGAATACTGGTTGATTCCATGAAGCCAGCGGCTATAGCTGCTGCTGTGATTCAAATACTTTCGGATCCAGCGCTCGCGCATGCCATGGGAAGGCAGGGACGCATGCACGTGAGGGTATTTGATAAGAAGCAGATGGTTTACAGGATCGAACGACTTTACAGGCGCATGGCGAAGAGCCAGGGGCTTAAAGATCTGGGAATATCCGAATACGCGGGAGGGGCCTGATGATTCCTGTAACCAATGAGCGGGATCCCGGGATTAATGAAAGATACGGTGACGGGTATATTGTTTATTTAAAAATATTTTCTTTGTGATGTGCCGGAATGGGCATAATCAATATGGAGGGATAAGATGAATGATAAATCCTTGGTCCGGGTTTTTCTCCATCATCTTGCAGCAGCTCTGGCGTGGGGGATTGTCGCGCTGGCTGTTTTTTTCGGTGCCGCTCTGGGGATCAAGCAGGAATTCAAGGAGGCCATCCAGTATACAGCTATCACCTTTGATACTGTTATGCATAGGCCTCCCCTTGTTCAATCAATTCCGGATATAACGATTCAATCACAGGAGGGACGTTGACAGGGTTCCGGCTTTTCTTGGGGATCGTGCTTCTGCTGTTAAAGGGAGGAGCGTTTGCTGCCGCCGGCCAGATGGCCGCCATGCCTGACAGGAATTTTTCCTGTGTTGCTCATGTTCACAGCAATTTCAGCTCAGGAGCTTATTCCGTGGCAGAGCTTGCAGAAAAGGCCGAAAATGCGGGCATTGATGCTGTCCTTCTTTCTGATCACGATCTGGTCGCCATGGAATACGGTATTTTCCCCCTTAGGAACATCCTCAGAGTAAGGGTGGAGCAGCCATCTGTGATTTCAGCCGGCGCGGACAGGTATCTGGCTGAAATAGGGCGGGCCAACCGGGAATATCCTGGGGTGGTAATGATCCCCGGGATACAGTCTTCTCCTTTTTATTACTGGAAGGGGAATCCTGTAACTGGATTGAGAGTTTGTGATTATCGTAAAGAGCTTTTGATTTTTGGCATGAGAAAGCCGGAGGATTACGAGCGGATTCCTGTAATGCACAACGGCTTTTCAACAAGGTATTTTTTCTATTACCTTCCAGGCTTCGTGCTTTTCAGCCTTCTCTTTGCGGCTGGTTGTATAGGAGCGACAAGGGGCCCGGTGCCGCTCAGGCGTGCATGGCTGGTTTTATCCCTTGTATCATTTCTGCTTGCAATAGACAGGCAACCCTTCAAAAGCTCTCGTTATGATCCCTATCATGGTGACGCTGGTATCGGCCCTTACCAGGAGGTCATAAATTATGCAAAAGCAAAAGGCGGCGCCGTGTTCTGGGCTCATCCTGAATCAGGGTACTCGTCCGAGGGCAGGAAGATAGGGCCTGTAACATTTGAAACCGATCCATATCCATCATCGTTGATTGAATCGTCGGGATATACTGGTTTTTCTGCGTTATATGGGGACAACCATACTGCAGAGCTTCCAGGCGGGCTGTGGGACAGGCTTATTTCCGATTATTGCGCCGGCCGCCGCAAGGAGCCTGTGTGG
The DNA here is from genome assembly GCA_964451355.1 of uncultured Desulfobacteraceae bacterium. Lineage (GTDB taxonomy): Bacteria > Desulfobacterota > Desulfobacteria > Desulfobacterales > Desulfosalsimonadaceae > CAYVIE01. The sequence goes on along the minus strand of CAYVIE010000006.1, from coordinate 34,766 downwards.
GCGATAGCAGGAGCTGACTTTCATAAAGAAGAGGCCGGTGTTGAGATCGATACGTTCCAGACCGTTGTTTGGGCTTCGGAAAAGAGCGCTGAAGGCATCCTCGCGGCTGTCAAATCAGGGAAATGTTTTGCTGTGTTGAAAAACAAGGGCAGGGCGCGCCTTGATTTGCTGGAATATCTTCTGGTGGATGATGAAACAGGAGAAGTGGCATATTCCGGAATGACTCTGGAGAAGGCCGGGAACCCTGTTTTGAGGTTCGGTATAGGGATGAAGGATTCCAGCAAAGGCAGGATTCAGGTGATCATTGTGGATGGAGGAAGGGCTATAGAGTATTCGGGAATCATGCCTTTTCACGGTGAATACCGGCCTGTACCCCGCCGGGGAAGAAGCTGGTTAAGGCTTATCGCAAAGGATCCCAGAGTAGGAATATTGCTTACAAATCCTATTTTTGTTAAAAGATAGATTATTAATTTTTTAGTTACGTGTGATCACACCGAAAACGAGGATGGTATGATATTGGCCGTGCATCAGCCCCAGTATCTTCCCTGGCTGGGCTACTTTGACAAAATAGACAGGGCTGATGCCTTTTGTTATCTTGATTCGGTTCAGTACAAGAAAAACGAGTGGCAAAACCGAAACCGTATAAAGACATCTTCGGGATGGCAATGGCTCACCGTGCCGGTACGCTACAAGTTCGGGCAGACCATAGAAAGCATTGAGATCGACAACCGCACGGCATGGCGCAAAAAACATCTCGGGGCTCTTGTGACGAATTACAGCAAGGCACCTTATTTCAAAGATTTTTTTGATTTTTTCGAAGAGCTATATTCGAGGCGCTGGTTGCTTCTTGCCGAACTGAACATATACTGCATAGAAGGTCTGAAAAAATTGCTTGGCATGGAAGCAAAACCGGCGATCCGTTCCTCGGAGCTTGATTTGCCATCTGATCCAAACCTGCGCCTCGTAGAAATCTGCCGTTATTTCGGGGCGGATACCTACCTTGCCGGACCGGGCGGCAGAAGTTACATGGATTTATCAATCTTTTCCGAAAACAATATACGGGTCCTGTTCCAGGATTTTCACCACCCTGTCTATCCACAATGTTTCGGGGAATTCATACCTTGTCTTTCCGTGGTCGATATGCTCATGAACTGCGGGCCTGATAGCCTTGAAATTATGCGGCAGAGCGGTGGCAGGGCCGTTCACGGTGCAAGTAACAGCTAATAACAGCAGAGAACGCATGCAACAGACTTGGAGGGGCGATGACGGGAAAGAGGATTCTGGCCATAGGCGCACATCCAGATGATATCGAGTTCGGATGCGGTGGAGCCCTTTGCAGGTTTAGTGAAAAAGGCGATTCCGTTTATATGATGGTCATGAGTAAGGGGGAAAAGGGGGGGGATGCCCGACTCCGGGTCGAGGAGCAGATGGAGGCAGCTGGGATACTGGGTGCAAAAGAGCTTTTCTGGGGGGATCTTACCGATACGAGGATCACAGTATCACAGGAGAGCATCCAGAAGATCGAGGATCTTATAGCAAAGATACGGCCTGATTACATTTTTTGTCACTATCACGAAGACTCTCACCAGGATCACCGCCACCTTGCCCAGATGGCTATTTCCGCGGCTCGATATGTACCCAATGTGTTGTTCTATGAGGGGCCCACCACGGAAAGATTCATGCCCCAGGTTTACGTGGATATTACCACTACCCTTACCCAGAAGGTAAAGGCGCTTCTTGCGCACCGCTCACAGGTCGAAAAGACGAATATTGAAAATGTCAGCATAATCGAGATAGCGCATTCCTGTGCAAACTTCAGGGGAATCCAGGGGAGGGTGCAGTATGCCGAGGCTTTTTTCGCTCTCAGGCTTTTTATTTCACTGTGAGTCGGGTTGGTGGGGCAACTGTTGTAAATGATACAGATATGTCTCTTTGTATCATTAATTTTTTCCTGATAAATTTTCATGATTAAGAGTAACCTCCCCTGATAGGGGAGAACATGGCCTTTCCTCTACGGCTCAAGATGAGTTTTAACGCTAAAACCACCGGCTCCTCTGCTACAGGAATCTATGATGGCTCCAAAACCCAGGTATAACATGCACAATCTGCAGGACAGAATTCCGCATTCAAGGCCTTTTCTCGGTGAAAACGAAGCCGAAGCGGCTGCATCTGTAATACGAAGCGGACAAATAGCCCAGGGTCCCCGGGTTTCAGCATTTGAATCTGCCATGGCTCGGCGTATCGGGGTGAGGCATGCAGTTGCAGTAAGTTCAGGAACTGCGGCTTTGTACCTTGTATTGAGGAGTCTTGGAATCGGGCCGGGCGATGAGGTTATCATTCCCAGCTATGTATGTTTCGCTCTATGCAATGCAGTATATCATTCGGGCGCTGTTTGTGTTCCAGCAGATGTGGATCCGGAAACAGGCAACATTAATCCTGCAGATGCGCTTGCAAGGGTGAATAGGCGTACAAAGGCGGTGGTTGTTGTGCATCTTTTCGGAAATCCAGCACCGGTATCTCCGTTTCTGGGCTCCGGGATCAAGGTGATTGAAGATTGCGCCCAGGCTGTCGGCGCCGAGGTTGAGGCTGAACCTGCCGGTTCGGTTGGGCATGTGGGTGTTTTCTCATTTTACGCTACCAAGGTGATAACAACCGGCGAAGGCGGCATGGTGCTGACAAATGATGGTGATATTGCCGGTATGGTGAAGAGCCTGCGTGATTACGATTCTTATTGTGATGCTGTTGCAAGATTCAACTACAAGATGACTGATATCCAGGCGGCTATCGGAATGGTTCAGCTTGCAAGGCTTGACTCCTTTATTCGGAAAAGGCGTAAAATTGCGGCAATGTATACCGAGGCCTTTTCATCTATAGGACTTCATGGGATTAATGTTAAGGATGGAGGCATTTATTACCGTTACGTAATCGCAACAGAAGGCGCTGATGAAGCAGACCGTATTATTTCGGGTTTGCGTAAAATCGGAGTTGACGCCTCGCGACCGGTCTTTTTACCGGTCCACCGGCGTATGGGGCTCTCTGGTTTTCCGGGTTGCGAGATGGCTCACAAGAGGTTTGTGTCTATTCCCATTTATCCGGCGATGAGAGACAGTGAAATAAACAGGGTGATAGAATCGGTCTGCAAGGTTGTAAAAGGGGGCTCTCATTGAAGCGGGTTAAATTCTGGTGGCATTTATATATTCCCATGATGATCTTCCTTGGGGTTCTTTTTTCTCCGGGGGTGAAGGTCAGGTTTGCCCAGGTCGGTGAACGTTGGCTTTATATTCTTGCAACAAGTTTTGTTGTCTCTTTTTGTATGACTCCTATTTTCGGGTGGATAGCCGAGCGTCTGGGAATTTTAGATATTCCTGATGAAAGAAAGGTGCATAAAGATCCCACCCCGCTTCTTGGAGGATGTGCTGTTTTTCTTGGAATCACCGTATCTGTCGCCGCAAATGGGATCTGCGGTCCTGTCGTCTGCAGGGTGATTTCCGCATCCATGGTGCTTCTAATAGCAGGAGCGGTGGATGACAGATTAGAGCTTTCCGCATTCCTCAAACTAGTGGTTCAGCTCGGGGCGGTCTTTTATGTTATGGACGGCGGGCTCCTTCTCAGGGTTTTCCCGGATTCCATGGGTATTGCCGGCATCGTAGGAAATCTGTTGTTCACGGTTGTATGGATCGTTGGCATTACAAACGCCATGAATTTTTTCGATGGTATGGACGGCCTTGCAGCTGGCATATCCGTGGTTATAGCTTTTTTTATGGGTTGGATAGCATATCTTACAGGCCAGCCCGATATAGGATGGCTTGCAGTTGCGGTAATGGGGGCGTCTTTAGGGTTTCTCCCATATAATCTACGGAAAGGACGGGCTGTGATATTTTTAGGTGACGGCGGCAGTACGGTTCTTGGCTTTATCCTCGCCTGTATCGCTGTACATAGTGAATGGTCTTCAACTAACCCGGTGGTTGCGCTGGTTTCGCCGTTACTTATTTTCTGGATCCTGATATTCGATATGGTCCACATAACGATAGACCGTATCCTGACCGGCAAGGTAAAAAGTTTCAGGGAGTGGCTTGAGTTCGTAGGCAAGGATCACCTCCATCACAGGCTTGCCGATGTATTGGGAAGTCCCAAGCTGAGTGTTTTTTTCATATACGTTCTCAGCATAGCTCTCGGTATAAGCGCCGTTGTTCTCCAGCACGCATCTTCTGTAGACGCCTTGCTGCTTGTGGCCCAGGCATTTATTCTGGTTTGTCTGATAACAGTATTGGAAAGGTTTGGAAGGATGAACATCAAGACCAGTAATGATGGGGATTAGGCGGCATATATTTTGCGTTATTATCTTTATTAATTTTTTATTACAGATTATTATTCAGTTATTTTGTCAACCGATTGGTTAATATTTGTTGTATGCCAGAGATACGCAAAGTAACAGGATTCTGTAAAATGTGATTAATTTGGCTTGATGATCTTCTCGTAAACTTTCATGATTAGCTGCAATCGCCCCCGGTCATGAAAGAGTACGAGTCCATCAGGCTTGATATAAATTAACATATAAATTAACTTGTTTTATTTTCGCGGAAATATTGGGCCGTACCGATATGATACAGATATAGATAAACAAGATATCTTTTGTAAAATTTTGGAGAATATATTCACATGGTTGTAGAAGACAATAAGGATAAAAATATAGAAGGCCGATTTACGCGTTTTGCCAAGGAGTCCCAGAAGGAGACTGAGCTGCAGAGGGATGAAAGACCCTTGAGGTCGGTTAATAAGCTGGGAAAAGGTCTGGAGGCCGGAGAAGGAGATAGTTCCTTTTTCCGCAAAAACAGTAAAGCTATCGGCGGTGAAGATCGCAAGGAAGCCTTAGGCGCCTTGAAGGTGCTTTATGAACGGGCGATAGGAATCCTGGAGGATATATACTCCACTGCCAGGGCGGGAAATAAATTTGAAATATCATCTGCCGAGTCTCTGGTGGTTGATATTGTGGAAGATGAAACAGATTCTGATTCCCTGTTTATTTATGCTCTTCACCACCATTATACAGATAAGTACTTCCTGTATCATCCCGTAAATGTGGCTATTTTTTCTATCAGGCTTGCAAGGGGCTTGGATATGGCCCATGAAAAAATAATCGAGCTTGGGCTCAGTGCGTTGCTTCATGACATTGGCATGGTTAAGTTCCCGGAAGAGCTGGTTTTGAAGAGCTCTAGATTTTCAAGGAATGAGTTGGAGATTTTCAGGAAGCGTCCTGTTTATAGCTATGAAATACTCAAACCATTTTCGCAGACTCATCCTTATCTTGCTGAAACAGCACTCCAGGTTCATGAAAGGGTCGATGGAAGTGGTTATCCCCATGGACTCAAAGGAGAAGAGATAAATGAATATGCAAAAATCATAGGGCTGGTGGATGTGTACGAGGCCATGATCCACGACCGGCCCCAGCGTGAGCGGTTCCTTCATTTCAAGGCAGTAAAAGAGATAATTAAAAAGGAAAAACACGGTTTTGAGAGGGCCTATTTAAAAGCCTTGTTGAATGTTTTTTCCATTTTTCCCCTGTATAGTTACGTAAAGCTGAATTCCGGGGCTATCGGTAAAGTCATAAAAACAGATGTACGGCAGCCTTTGCGGCCCGTAGTGAAGATCGTGCTCGACTCCCAGGGAAACAGGCTTCTCACTGAGCGAATTGTGGATTTATCAGAGCATCCGCTTCTTTATATAATCGATTCCATCAGCGAGGACGAGATTTTTGAAAAAAAGGCTTCGTAATTTGATGGTTAAAATCAATAAACACCCGATTTTCCGGGATCTGGATTCTTGAAGACATGTACTTAGAGTATTGGGGCTTGTTACGTCCACCCTTTACCAATGCACCGAGCCGGGATATTTTTTATCCTTCGCCTCAGCATGAGGAAGCAATGAACCGCCTTCTTTATGCACTCAAATACCAGAAAGGAGGCGTGCTGGTCGCTGGCGAGGTCGGTTGTGGAAAGACAACGCTGATTTCTGCCGCCGAAAAACGAGTTTCTGCGGCCCATTACAGATTTTGCAGGATCTCGAATCCCGCAATGATCCCTATGGATTTGATCCGGGCTGTATCAGGTGCCTTGGGCGGTGAGATTAATTCATTATCCAAGGCGGTTTTACTCGCCGGCATCGAGGCTATTTTGAAGGACAGGGCGAAAAAAGGTGTAGACACTGTTTTATGCATTGATGAAGCTCATGTTATCGATCGTAACCAGACTCTTGATGAGCTTCGTATGCTTTTGAACTACCAGACCGGGGACCGCTTTCTTATAACCCTTGTGCTGATCGGCCAGCCTCCCCTTCTTTCAAGGATCGAAAGGCTTCATCCTCTGAAGGAAAGAATAGGGATGCGCATCAAGATCGTTCCCCTGGATTTTGTTCACACCGGTAAATATATTCTTTTCCGTATGAATGCCGCCGGAAGAAAGAATCCGGTCTTTTCCAAAGAGGCGATCTGGACGGTTTACAAGGCTTCTGGCGGGATTCCCCTGAGGATAAATACTATATGTGACAGGAGCCTTTTGATAGGAGCCATGGAAAAATCAAAGATGATCACAGAGAAGATAGTCAGCGATGCGATAGACGATCTGGAAGTAGCGTAATCATAATAATTATTCTGAATCCTTGACGGAAACTGGTGGATTTTTATAAAAATTTTTTATTATTAGGGTGTTATGGAACAAATACAGTCGGGCGCTTTTTTTACTTGAAAAATCGCCCGCCCTCCGGGGCCGCTCCTTTTCACTCTGTTTTGCTTTGCCAGCAACCAGCCGGTAAAAGGTGCTATTATCGACGGGTGGCCTTCGAACTCCTGGCGCAGGGGAAATATTCATGGATTTAGGTTATTTTCAGGCGAGAATGACGTTAACGGAAAAACATGATGCAACCTCAAAAGATATGTTTGAAAAGTAGGCGGATGCTTATTGCCACTGCGGCAAAACCGGTCTGGTGGTTATCGGTCCTTGTGGCTTTTTCCATTGCGATGGCCGGATGTGCCCAGAATAGAAGTAAAAAATTGGAGCCGATAACATGGACCAAGACCAGCGGGCTTGCTACGAGCGGCAATTATTATACAGTAAAAGCTGCGGATCTTGATAACGATTCATTCGTTGATATCGCTGCTGGCTCGTCTGAACCGGGAACCGTTGCGATCTGGTATTCTGACGGTCAGGGCCGTTTGTCCCAGCCCATACTTCTTCCCTTCAAGGCTGATGTAAGGTCCTTGGATATCGGAGATATAAATGAAGATGGCAGGCCTGATATAGTTATATCCGTACGCAGGGAATCTTCGGGCCTGATGGTATGGATCAACAATGGAGCCAGGAGATGGGTTGCCGGAAAGAAACCGATCGAGACCGGGCATTATGGTGGTATCAGGCTTTTTGATATAAACCAGGACGGGCATCTGGATATTATCGCTGCAAATTCCAGCTCTGAAGTTCAGGGAGGTGTTCAGGTTTGGCTGGGCAATGGCAAGGGTGATTGGGAAGTTGAGTCAGGTCCGTCTGTAACCGGAATGTATATGGATGTGGCCGTGGATGATATAAATGGAGATCTCAGGCCGGATATAATAGGCGCATCATTCGGTATACAAGGCTGTATCTCTGTGTGGCTCGGTGATGGAACAGGAGCATGGACTCCGGTTCCGCCCGTCGCTTTCGGCAATTTTTATGGGGTAAGCATCGCGGATATCAACGGTGATGGGCAAAAGGATATCCTTGCAGGGACATACAAGTCGGGGATCAGGATCTTTGTCAACAAAGGAAACAACAGATTTTCCGAAATCGAATCTCCGGTTGGTACCGGCAGTTTTTTCAGGGTGATTGCAAGTGATTTTGACGGGAACCAGCAAGTCGAAATTGCAGCAACTTCCATAGATGGTCATGGAATTCGTGCCTGGACAATGAGAGACGGGTCATGGGAAGCTCTTCATGGTTTTTTCCCGCCTATAGGTATCTATTACGATATTGTTGCCATAGATATGGGAAATGACGGGATTACGGAATGGATTTTCGCCGGGATGGGAGGTGGAGTAAAGATATTATCACAGAAAGCCTGGCCTTATGCAAGGACAGGGAATTCTCCTTGGTTCAATATTTCGCAAACGTTTTTGAACAGGGTTTCTGAACCGAAAGAAAACAGTGTTTACACCGAAAAGAACGGTTTTGTCGAATATAAGGTGGGCCCCAGAGATATTCTTGAGATAAGCTTGTGGGAACCTGACCGGGTGACCAGGGAAGAGGTTGAGGTTATGCCGGACGGCACCATCTCGTTTTCTTTTGTCGAGGATCTCCAGGTAAACGGCCTTACCCTCAGAGAGATCGATCAGCTTTTGACCCGCTATCTAAAGGATTATATCAAAAATCCCAAAATAGATGTCAGGATAGCCGCATACCGGAGCAAGTATGTTTCCATAATGGGGCCTGGCAGGCGAGTCGAAGGCGGTGGAGGCGGCCGTGGAGGAGAAAAAAACAGGGCAGATACCGGAACCTTCTTATCGGGGAAAATCTCACTCGTTGAGATGCTTGCAAGGACGAATGCGGCCCGGCCGGACGCGAATTTACGCGAGGTAAAGGTCAGGCGCAAAAACGGACAGACCCTTAAGTTGAACCTTTACAAAGCTATGACCCAGGGTGACAAGACCCAGGACATAATCCTTGATGATGGAGATGTCATATATCTGCCGTTGATCTCCAAAGAAGGTAACAGGATTTTTGTTTTCGGCGAAGTGGAAAACCCGGGCGCATATTCTTTTACAGGCTCCCAGATGAGGATGTTTGACGTGATAGCCGCAGCAGGTGGGCCGACATTATTCGCGAAACCGCGGTACACCAAGGTCGTCAGGGGTAATATAGCAAACCCGGTAGTTTTGTCTGTGGATCTCGAGAAGTTGATTACAACAGGTGACCAGTCCCAGAATATAGAACTCTATGATGGTGACCTTGTCTATGTTCCAAGAAGCGCCATAGGCGATATCAATCGGTTTATCAGGCGCATAAGGCCTATAGTCGACCTGGTTACTTTGCCCGGGAGGAATGTTGAATATATCACCGATATTAACGGTCAGCGTTAATATATCTATTCGATTGCGGAGCAGCTATGGCTCAATATGATGTAGATTTAAGGGAATACTGGCGGGTCGTAAAAAAACGCAAATGGGTTATAATCATAATCACATTTCTCGTAGCGTTTTTCGCGGTCCTGTTTTCATGGATAAAACAGCCTACTCCTCTTTACAGGGCAGTTGCATCAATCAAGATTGAGCAGAAGGCTAATCTGGCCATACTGCTGACCGGCGGAGGGTACTGGGGGGAACCGGAAAGCATGGCAACCCATGCTTATACGATTACAAGTTTCCCGGTCCTGAAAAAAACAGCCGAGAAATTGGGTTGGTTGCCCAAGGGGCTTGATGACACCCGGATTTACAAAAACAAGGTTTATCTCTCCAGGATCGATCATTTAAAGGAGATGATAAAGACCGATTACAAACAGGGCACAAGTATAATTGATATTATTGTGACATCCAGAAATCCCAAGGAATGCGAGCGTATCGCCAATACAGTGGCAAAAGCGTACAAGGAATATAATATAGAGAGAAGTTCCAACAGGATAAAAGAGACAAGAGATTTCATCGAAAAGCAGCTCGCAGAAACGCTCGCCAGGATGAAAGAGGCGGAGGCCAAGCTTAGAAAATACAAGGAGAAAAGCGGGCTTGTAAATATCGAGGAGCGTACAAAGGAGCTCATGGGCAGGCTTTCCGCGGCCCGGGCAGAACTGGAAAAGGTACGGCAGGACAAGAGTGATGTAGAAAAGCAGCTTTCTTTTTTCTCGGAAACTTCAATGAAAGGACTCCCCGAGGTTCCTGCAAAGCGTTTGATTGTGGCTGATCCCCAATCTCCCCTATACGAATTCAGATCAAAGCTACAGAGCTTACTTCTGGAACGCCAGAGACTCTTGTCAAAGTATACGGAAAAGCACCCGGAAGTACAAGCGGTCGAGAACCAGATAAAGATGATGGCCCTTGGCACAAAGAGTGATCTGGAGCTCCTGGCCAAGACGCTTTCTGAAAAAGAGGCTGCATTAACCAGGCGTATCTCGCAACTTGAAAAATATATCCGGAATCTCCCGGCCAAAACACAAGAGCTCGTAAGATTAGAAAGAGAACTTGAACTCCAGGACGAACTCTATACAGATTTAAAAAAGAAACACCAGGAGGTCCTTATCCAGGAATCAGGTAAGATCGAAAACGTTGCATTGGTGCGGCCCGCCATAGAGCCGACAAGGCCGTTTAATATCCCGTCCGGTGCTATGATATTGTTTTCCGGTCTGATCCTGGGTCTTATTCTGGGTGTTGTCTTTGCATTCGGTATTGAGATCTTTGATACCTCAATGGGAACCATAGAAGATGTGGAGGAGTCGCTGGCAGTCCCTGTTGTTGGGGTGATCCCCAGTCTGGACGGCGAGGAAAGGAAAAAGAAAAAGGAAGTTGATAAAAACGGCGGGCATGAACTAATACGGGCCCGCAGCCTGATTGCTCATTATGATCCGCGTTCTCTCGCATCAGAGGCATTCCGTTCCCTTCGCACAAACCTGCAGTTCGTAAGGTTTGATAAGCATCAGAAGTCATTCGTAATAACAAGTGCTTTTATACAGGAAGGAAAGACCTTGAACTCTGTAAACCTGGCATTGAGTCTTGCCCAGGCAGGGGAGAAGGTCTTGCTTATAGATGCTGATCTTAGGAGATCCATGATTCATCGTATATTCGGTTTGAACAGGACGCCTGGTCTTACCGATTATATCCTCGGCAATTTTTCCTGGGAAGAAGTTGTAAACACCATTTCAGATATCATGCTCGGTGATTTCGAGATAGACGAGATTCTTGAAACTCCCGGCTTGGATAATCTGCATATCATATGTGCAGGAACCAAGCCTCCCAATCCCACAGAGATTCTGAATTCACAGCGATTCCGCGACCTGTTGGCGGATGCTTATGGCAAGTACTCCTATATACTGGTGGATGTGCCTCCGGTTCTGCCGGTGGCTGATGCGCTTGAGGTTGCACCGCACGTGGATGGTGTCATCCTTGTTTATATGGTTGGAAGGATTGCACGTGGTGTATTGAGAAGGGCCAAGACCTCGCTCGATAATGTCGATGCAAAAGTCTCCGGTGTTATTTTGAATAATGTCAAGCCGGAAGTGGGGCCCGATTACTTCAAATATCATACAAAATATTATACTGGTGATACCAGAAGCGGTACGCAGGTATCCGGCGGAAAAAGTGCTCATAATATCCTCGAACTGGTCGGCTGGGAGCAAATCAAGGAGAAGAAGGCGGGTTTGCTTCTCTTTATTGTTGCTCTGGTTTTTTTGATTCTCGGTATTTTTTTTACTTTTTGATTATTGATCGTGCGACAACGTCTTATATTCATTTTTATGCTCCTTGCGTCCCTTGCTGTGGGATTTCTCCTATCTCGGTATCCTGCAAGGGAAATAGTGATCGCAGTATGTGGTGCAATCGTATTCTTCATTGTTTTCATAAAGCCCGAGGCCGGGTTATATCTGCTCATATTCTCTATGCTCCTTTCCCCGGAGATTCTGGTCGGTAGTGCCGGTGGCAATACCCTCGGCCGTGGTGTTACCCTGCGCCTGGAAGATTTTCTTCTGATAGTAATAGGGATAAGCTGGTTCTTCCGTACAGCTGTGGTAAAGGATCTCGGACTTTTTTTGAGGACACCTCTAAACAGACCTATCTTTCTTTATGTAACCGCATGCTTTGTTTCAACCATCCTGGGCATCATGGCCGGGAGGGTCCGCAGTGCAGCAGGGCTTTTTTATGTGCTCAAGTATGTGGAGTATTTTATTATTTTTTTCATGGTTACAAATCATGTAACACGAATGGAGCTGGCAAAGCGTCTTGTTGTCTGCCTCCTTGTAACAGCTTTCATAGTATCAGTGGTTGGGATCATGCAGATACCCACCGGCCAGAGGGTCAGTGCTCCTTTCGAGGGCCGGGAGGGCGAGCCAAATACACTTGGCGGATATCTGGTTTTTATCATGGCCATTTCTGCAGGGCTTTTTTACTGGTTGGGCAATCATGGTAAGCGGCTCCTGATTTGTCTTCTTTTTTTCGCCATGATACCCCCGTTTCTTTATACCGGATCGAGAGCATCATTCCTTGGATTCATACCTGCTGCTTTTTCATTTATTATGATGATGAGGCAAAGAATGATCGTTCTTGGTATTGCTCTTTTTCTCCTGCTGGCAAGCCCTTTTTTGTTGCCCAGACCCGTACTTGATCGCATATCTTATACATTCAACCAACCCGAGGAACCTGGGCAGATAACTATAGGTGGTATCCGTCTTGATACATCCACGTCGGCAAGGATAAAGAGCTGGGGGGCTGCTCTTTCAGACTGGTCAAAGCATCCCATCTTCGGTTACGGCGTCACAGGTTATCGTTTTGTAGATGCCCAGTATCCAAGGACACTTGTTGAAACCGGCATTGTCGGGTTCATGGCTTTTATGTTGCTTATCTATTCCATATTTTCCGTCGCGTTCAGGCATTACCGAATAGTCTCAACTTCGTTTTCCCGAGGGATATGCATGGGATTTATCGCTGGATGCATAGGCCTTGTGGTCCATGCTCTTGGCGCCAATACGTTTATTATTGTGCGTATCATGGAACCGTTCTGGTTCGTCGCAGGCCTGGTATGTATTCTGCCGGCTTTGGAGGCGGGTGACAAATACCTGAGAAAAGATCATAGGGGCTGATCAGGTTATTGCTCATTCTTACCGTGAAACACCTCCGGGATGGTGGTGAATAGAAACGGCCCTGTTTGCACGCGTGGGGGTGACAGCTGCTGATCATGAAAGTTTTTATATACCGTGGCAATTGGAGCTTCTATGTAAATAAAATTATGATACCATCCGGTTATAACCCGTAAAAGATATTGCAACCCTTAAACGTGGAGATTAAAATTATAAATAATTATAAACGTGTTTTTTTATTTCCGGTTCTTCTTTTTTCCGCCCGAAGGAAACATTTTGACAGAAGTGGCTGTTATATAGTTTCCGGCATTTATGAATCTTATCCTGTCCGGTCTGTTACGTCTGTGTGCTAATACGGTTCCTGGTCGCTATCTTTTCTGCTGCTCGCAAACTGCAAAGTTCACCGACCGGAGATGACCTGTTTAATCCCGCCGGCAAGAAATGCCGGATCAGCTGACTCGGTATTCGGCGTATAGCCGGTCCGGTCGATTTTCATGGCAAAGCATGAGGCGTATGATGGTTAAAATTCTTAGAAGAAGAGTTCCTGCAATCAGCGAATATGGTGAAGAAACGGAAGTCTGCCGCTTTGATAGTCTGAGCGTCCTTCTGCAAAATAAGTCACGTTCAATATTTTGCCTTGGGGTTTGTTGTCTTGTTGCGCTTATTTTTTCATCCCTGATGGCCCAACAGGGCTTTTGTGCTGCGGCAGCCGGTTATTCCGAATACTTCATACCCGGGGACGAGGATATTATGTCCATCGTGCTAGATGATATAGGTTATACCGATGAATCCGGGCCTACTCATTCTGTTATTTCTTTTACTGCCTGGTCTGATAACACGGTTGTATATTATGATCACTGGGAAGACGGCTATGATTTTGATCCTGCTGATCCTTCAACCGCTGACGAAACATTTTATCTTGTGAATCGTGGCGATTACCGTAGCCTGGAATCCAGTTACATACCTGTTCGCCCCAGGGGGACAAGTATATATTATGATGGAAAGGACAGGATATATGCTGCCGGCGGGATTCTTACCGTATCAAGGGCATCGTGGGTGGAAGACATAGGCACGGTGGAGTCGGTGGCATGGGAAGTATATCCGGTGAGGCCCCAGCTCACCACTTATATCATGCCTTTTGGTGAAGATCTGGCTGATCCCGCCGGGGCCGATCTCCAGGATTTTGAAAGAGTATACGCTCTTATACAGGCGACTGAAAATAATACCGTCATACAGGTCGATCTGGATCATGATGGAATCTATGATAACCTTGACTGGAATCGTGACGGTGTAAATGACGGGGTCGATTCGTATACTTTGAACATGGGCGAAGTTTTTTTATTGGATGATGTAAGCGCCCAGACCACATTGAGTTCCGGTACCATCATACATGGTTCTGAAACATTACAGGTTCAGTATGTGATCGGTGACCAGGGGTCAAACTATGAGATAAGAGGCCTTTCCGCTTTTCCCAGGGGCTTTTGGGATGATGAATATTATGCGCCTGTGGACGGGCCGGCCGCATCCGATGATCCGGTTGATATATATCTCTACAATCCACATGACAGCTCTCTTACCATAAATTACAGCACTGCCTACGGTTCCGGATCTTTTTCCATTCCCCCGACAAGCACCGTCTCCTTTCAGGCGGCAACGGGCGTCTATGCCCCGGTCGATTCAGGGCTTTATTTCAGGGGAAGCGATGTTTTCTGGGGCATTTCAACCATAGATACATCCGCACATGATTCGTATGATTTCGGCGAAGGTCGTGCCCATGACTGGGGATACAGTCTTGTTCCGGCCTTTCTCCTGGAAAATGAGCATTACATGGGATGGGCCCCGGGAGCCTTTCCCACCTCAACCGGAAGTGATGCCGATGATTCCGGAATATATATAACACCTGCTGGTGACAACATAAGGCTTTTTGTGGATTATGATAATGATGGAGTGGCGGACCAGACTTACAACCTCAATCATCTCCAGACCCAGTATGTATTTGATCCAAACGATGGGGACATGTCCGGTGCGCACGTTTTTGCTACAGGACCTTACACCATCGCATACGGTCAGAATCCCGACACAGCTCCTCCTGCCTATCCCGCCATAGACGTCGGCTATACAACCATACCAGGAAACAATTTCATAGAGCTTGTACTGACAGTGGACAAGTCGGTTTCGCCTTCAGTAGTGCCTACAGCTGCCGGCTCCCAGGCTACATTCACTATAAAGGTGAATTCTTATGATTTTTCCGTGGACAATATCGATATAACAGATACCTTGCCATCGGGCTGGCAATATGTCGACGATTCCACCACCATAACCCTTGCGGATCAGACCGTGCTTACGGGAAACGCTGCTGATCCTGTCATTTCGGGGTCTGATTTGATCTGGTCAAGCAGTCTCATAGGCAGCATGGCTCAGAATCAGGAAATAGAGATTGTGTTTACAGCCGAGACTACAGTCGCGTTTGCAACCGGGGATCTTTCAAGAAACGATGTAGAGGCCGTGGGTACCCGAACGGTTCAGGGAGTGGTACAAACATTTTCAACATCTGATTTTGCGTTCATATCGTATGGTGATCTTCAAATGGACAAGGCGACCTCCGGTGTGGATCCTTTGTATCCCGGTGATTCCTATACGTATACAATAACCGTGACAAATCCGGCGCCATCTGCTGGTGTCAGTCATGTCACGGTTTATGACCCCCTCGCTGATGGGATTTCGTATGTAGACGGCACTGCGCAGGTTTCAGCGCCTGTATCAGGAAGCCTTTATGTTGCTGATTTTTTTACTACCTCGTCATTTGACAATAATGATGGTACTAACGAGTGGGAGGCGGGGTGGATCGAGGATGATACTGCGGGGGCAGGCCCTGGCTCCGGTAACGTTGTGGTTACAGGCGGCCTTCTTGTTCTGGATGATTATCCTGACACCGGCACACAACCATCTGCCGCCCGCGATGTGAATCTGGCCAGATATACATCTGCTGTTTTTTCCTTTGACTGGCAGACAGGCGTCATAGAGACAGATGATGTGGCTGTAGCGGAAATATCTGACGATGGCGGCTTGTCCTATACAATCCTTGAGACATTTACGAATTTGTCGGGCAATAATTCCGGATCAAGAACCTACGACATTACTCCATATATTTCCGCTGACACCAGAATACGGTTCAGGATTGCCGCTGTTTACGGCGGATCTGACGACTATTTTGCTGTAGACAATGTCGTGATCAAGGCAACCAGGCAGGGAGCAATTAGGGCCACGGAGTATTACCTGGCATCCGGCCAGTTCACTGGAACTACGTATAACCTGACCCTTAACCAGGATCTGGCGCCTGATTATTTCGTAATCGTACGGGGATCCGATGGGAACGGTTCTGCCACACGGGGGCCTGACGAAAACTATGCAGCCCTTGCAGCAGATCCTTTTGGTACAGGTGATCTTGCCAATTCAGGTGCACCCGATGTTATTACGCTTACGCGGGGTAATGCCGTTGATTCGTGGGTAGGCGTGGTTACCGTGGTGGAGAGCTTGTCAGACCACTCAGGAGGAGGATTCAATCTGCTGGATGTGCAAAGGGTAGTGCATCCGGCAGGGGCTACTTCCGGTACGGATACAACCACCGTGGCCTGGAGTGACCTGAGCCGGGTCATGCTCATGGGAGGGGCATACGGTGCGGGCTGCGACACGACAGAGCCTAATAGTGCGAACACCAAGACATGTCATGCAAGGATATGGCCGTCAGGTACAAACACCATTAACTGGACCAGGGATGCAGGCGGGGCTGTGCTTGCGGCGGCCGCCAGCACTGTAATGGTGTTGCAGTGGGGAGCCGACTGGACTGTGCAAAGGGTCCGGGTCCAGGGTAACAATGGCGGAAACGGGATTGATGCGGCTACAGAATACAATACCGCTCTCCTTGGTGTGCCGGTGGAAAGGGACCATACCTGGGTATGGGGATGCGGGCATACAAATGACCAGGGCATAGGAGACGGACCTGAGGGTGTCGCCATAACCCTCGGAGATGGGGTCGTGCAGAACGCGACAGAAAGCCAGGTGGCGGTTGGGATTGAATATGCCGGAAATGCGGTTGATTTCGAGGTGTATACTCTTACGCATCCTGATATATTCGTGGATTACAGGTTCAAGGCAGATGGTGATACAGCCGCCCTTACCGTTGATGTGCCTGTGGATGCCGCTCCCGGCAACCGGATGGCATTAGTGACAAACGGGTGCAATGGTACAGGGAATGCATATCCCAGGCCCATATTTTCCGCCCGTTATATAGATCCTTCCACCATAAGGCTTGAGCGCCGCTATTCGGGCCAGGCCTTCCCTGCATGGGTGCAGGGTATTGTCTTTGGAGTGCCTTCAGGTGTAAACGAGACATTCCCGGCCCAGCCTCCGCCAAATCTTATAACTTCCGGGGATTCTTATTCCCTTGCACCTGGCGAATCATTGGTCGTCACGTTCGATGTTGTTGTGGACAATCCTTTGCCGGCAGGCATCGACTATATTGTGAATACTGGTTTTGTTACCACGGCTGAATACCCCTTGCCAATATCTGATACGGTTACAAATATCGTGGTGAATCCGTCGGCTTTGAGTGCAAAGGCCGGGGATAGGGTATGGCTCGATTCCGACGGAGACGGTGTTTTCGACGTGGGAGAAGCAGGGCTTGACAACGTTGAGGTCACGCTCAAGGACCAGTATGGAACTCCCGTGGCCACGGCCCTGACAGATATAAACGGATTCTACCTGTTTGAAGGAATTACCCCAGGTACCGGTTATTACGTTGAGATAACAGGAGGGCTTCCCGCCGGGCTTGTGCAGACAGCCCCATCAGGCCATACGGACAATAGAACAGATCCCTTTGATTTGTCGGCAGGCCAGGATTATCGTGATGCCGATCTGGGTTATGCGCCGGCGCCGGGTACGGGTATCATAGGAGATACTGTGTGGAGCGATGCGGATTCTGACGGCTTCATGGATTCAGGTGAGGTAGGTATATCCGGTGTGACCGTGGAACTATGGGAGGATGACGGGGACGGTATATTCGAGGGCGCGGGCCAGGATACCCTCATAGGAACACAAGTAAGCGATCCGGGCGGGGGATATTTTTTCACCGGAGTTCCTGCAAGCGGCACAGAGGATTATTTTGTTTTCGTGGATGCCGGTCAGGCGGCCTTGAGCGGGTATGACCCAACCACGGCTGTGGAGCGCAGTGTTATTGGCCTTGCATCAGGTGATACCAGAACAGATAATGATTTCGGGTTCAATAATCCCTCTACTTATTCCATAACCGACAGGGTATGGTTTGATGTAGATTCTGATGAAAACGACGACAATGCTAATCCCAATGAGGAGAGCGGCATACAGGGTGTTTCTGTGGATCTGCTTGATGCCAGCAGGAATATCATGGCAACAACTATCACCGATGCAGGCGGCTATTTTACATTCTCCGGCCTGCAAGGCGCAGGCGCAGATTATACCGTCTCGATTACAGACACGGCCGGAAAGCTTACAGATTATTATGGAACAACCAGCTTTGCCCTTTCAGGCGAGAGAGGCATCGCCAATCTAACGGGTGATATCGATTATTCAGCCGAGCCTTCTGAGCCGTCGTTCGGTTATAATCTGTCAAGGGCCATCGGCGATACGGTGTTCAATGATATCGGGGGAGTTGATGGGGTCCAGGATACAGGAGAGCCCGGCATTTCAGGGGTGACAGTCGACCTGTATCTTGATGACGGAGATGGAGTGTTTGAACCTGGAACCGCGCCCGGGCAGGACGGGAATCCCGTGGCGAGCCTTGTGACCGATGCCGATGGAAAATATCTTTTTACCGGTATGAATGACGGTACTTACTTCGTTCATATCGACAATACACAGTCGGCATTGACCGGCTATGACCAGTTGACCACCCCGGACGATGAGCCGGCGGCCGGCCATCAGCGCGAGGTAACGTTGACCAGCGGAAGCGTAATTCTTGATATCGATTATGGTTACAGGTCAAGCGTACAGCGAAGCGTTTCAGGCGCTCTGTGGGATGACACAGATTCAGACGGTGTCATGGATACAGGAGAAAGCGGTATTGAGAATGTCACAGTTGAGCTGCTATCCGGCACAACGGTTCTTATGACAACCGTTACTGATGCATCAGGTGGGTATGCTTTTTCCGGGCTCCCTCCCGGAGCTTATACTGTAAGGATCAGCGATCAGAACGGGATCCTGACGGATTTTACCACCACTTATGAAGTGTCTGAGGGCGCGAATAATCCTCCCTATGATGGTGAAGAGCCGGTTGATGTAACTTCAGGCGATTCATCCGGTATTAATTTCGGTTACTTCAATCCCAGGCCTACTTTTGTTCTGGTTTCCCATGTTTGGGGCCAGAACATCGGCGGCAGAGGCTTTTTTGGCTGGGAGACCGATGCCGAGGTAGGCACCATAGGTTTTTACATAGATCGGTTCGATAGTGAAAGCAAGGCATGGTTGAGGGTTAATCAGCGCATGGTGCCTTCTGTCATGGCACCACAGGGAGGAAAATACTTGCTTGCCGATGCCAAGGCATATCCAGGCGAGTCTGTAACGTACCGGATTATCGAAAAGACGGCCAGGGGTAAATCGTATAGCTATGGGCCATATAACGTTGTTGTTCCGGACAAAGAGGCCGGCTTGGACTCGCTCGCAGCCAAAATAGGGGATTCTTTTTATGCCAGGATCGCACATGACCGGAATCGTGTTTCAGTTTCAAAGGTAAGTTTGTCAGGAGATAACATTTATAAAGGATTTACTTTCAACTTTAATGGCCCGCGCCTTGATTCCCGGGAAACAGGGCAATCTTTACGTTTGAAAGCCTTGGTGGACCAGACAGGAATTTACAAGCTGACTGCTCAGGCGGTAGCTGATCTTTCCGGAATAAGTGTAGAAGATATCAAAAAGCAGATGGCGGCCTACAGGTTGCAGATTGTCTGTAAAGGGGACAGAATTCGTTATCTTGCCGGAGATGACGGGGAATACATCTTATTTTTTGCCCGGAAGGAGGACTCCATCTATACTGATACCAATATCTATTGGATTAATCTCGTTGAATCATTGAAAAAGGGGGATTTGAACGCAGATGGGATTGTAGATGACCTCGATGCGACCATATGCACGGAAATTCTTTCCGGAAGCGCCGCTGCCGGATTGCGTAATGATTATGCATCATCCGGTGCTGATGTTGACGGGGACAATGTTGTTGGCATGGCTGAGCTTTCTTATATTTCCGGAGTCATATCCGATGTCGCGGCAAATCGTATGCCCCTCTTAGATGGATTATCGCATACTCTGATCAGTGAACCGGCTGTTTATCAGGCACGGTTGCACCACGAACAGGATCTTTTTGATGCCACCTACCTTGCATTCGATCCTGAATCTGACTACTGGTTTGAAGCCTTTGTCTTTGCCGGTGATCCTGATTTCGGAAAGGCGGATTTCGTATTTGAGCTTTCGGGGGTTGAAAACAGCGGCCAACCGGTGTCGTTGACCATCAACCTGTATGGAGCAGTCGATCTGCCAGGCACGGAGGATCATTCGTTCGAGGTAAGTGTGAATGGGGTTCCGGTAGGTCAAGGAACTTTTGACGGCATAAAGGCTGCTTCTTTTACCTGCCAGTTCGATTCCTCAGTCCTTGCAGAAGGGGAAAATACCCTGGAGATTAAAGGAATTTCATCAGACGGTGATGCCTTTGCGGTTGATTCGTTCGACTTGACCTATCAAAGGAGGCTTTTGGCTATATCCGATATGATCGGCTTCGATATCACGCCCGGCGCTGATTTGCTTGCCGCAGGCTTCGCAGATGAAGAGATAGCTGTTTTTGACGTGACTGATCCTGAAAATCCATATCTGCTCGATCATGTCAAAGTCATTCCTTATGGTGATGGATTTGGTGCCGTGTTTAGTTCCGAAGGAACCGGAGGCAAATTCTTTGTTGCATCTTCAGGAGGACTCCTCGAACCCGATCTGGTCATACCCGCGGAGAACCCGGAGTTTGAGAAAGAGAACCCGGGAGCTGACTACCTGGTGATCACGCACGAATCCTTACGCGATGCAGCAGGCTTACTTGAGGCATACAGGCGTCAGACCGGGTTTTCACCTTTGGTTGTAACTGTTGATGAGATATATGACAGGTATTCTTATGGTATAAGGGATCCTATGGCTGTTGCCCGTTTTATCGAGGATGCTGCCGCATCCTGGGATCCAAGACCCCGGTACGTGGTGCTGGTGGGTGACGGCACATATGATTACAAGAATCATTTCCAGACAGCAGATAACCTTGTACCGGTACTCATGACCCTGACACCCGAAGGGCTTTTTGCTTCGGATAACAGGTTCGTGGATTTCAACGGGGACGGGATACCGGAAATTCCTGTTGGCCGCATACCTGCTGATACCCCGGCTGATGTAGCCGCATACCTTGCCAAGCTCCAACAAGCCGAGCAGGATGTCGCTGGAGGCCTGCGTCATCTTTTAATAGTTGCAGACAACCCGGACAATGGCGGGGATTTTGTATCCGACAGTGATTCCATAGCTGAAAAGATAATGCCGCCAGATACCTATGAAAAGATTTACATATCCGAAAAAGGGGCAAGCGGGGCAAGGGATGCCCTGATACAGGGAATAAATCAGGGCCCGTGGCTTGTTAACTACATAGGGCACGGCGGCATGGACAGGCTGGCGGATGAATCGATTTTAAGGATCGATGATGTCTCTGTTCTGTCTAATACCCGGTATCCTGTATTCCTGGCTCTTACATGTGTTGCAGGAAGATTTTCAGTGCCGGGATTCGATTCATTGAGTGAGGTCATGTGCCTTGATCCGGCGGGAGGATTCTCGGCGGCATGGTCGCCTTCCGGGTTATCATATAATGATGATGCTGTACGGCTCAATAAGGCCTTTTTTGATGCGGTTTACACAGATAAAGCAAAGGATCTTGGAAGCGCTGTCGTCAATGCCTATATTCGCTACAAGAGCCAGGGGGGCAGGTGGCCTTATCTGCCTGCTGTATACAATCTATTGGGTGATCCCGCAATGAGGCTTGAATAGTCCCCCATGCTGAAACAGTCGCATAAGTCGCTATGGCTTGCTGCCGAAAGTGGAAGCCTGGGGAAGAAGATATTTCTTTTTTTAAATCTAAAAATAGATGGTGGATAAAATGAAACGATCCATCTTTATGAGTCTTTGTTGCCTTGCTTGCTGGGCTGTTTGTTTGAGCGCGGGCTATGCATATGGGACAAGGCTTTACCTGGACGCTCCTTCGGATGAAGTGCTTGCGGGGCAGCAGATAACCTTTCGCATCATGGCAGATTCAGGGCAGAATATAGGAGGGGTGGTTTGCACGCTGGTTTTTCCGGCCGATTCCCTTGAACCTGTGGAAGGAGGAATCTCTTCGGATCTTTTTCAGCTCGATACCAGTAACGGCATTATCCCTATGTGGAGTGCGACTTATATCGAGCCGGGCAGGATAGGTTTGAGTGGGTTTGTCTTCCCTGATCCTGCGCGGATAGGTACTACTTGCCTTTTTTCGATCACCTTTAAGGTTAAGCCGGACGCAGCGTTTGGTGATAATTTCATCAGTCTGGAAGAGTCCGTGATATGTGACCAGGAAGCTGGTTGGGGTGGCGACCAGGATGGGGACGGCCTTTGTGAAAAGCAGGAAGGAGAAACTGTCCCTGTTTTATTCGGAGTCGATCAGTCAGAGGTGTTGGAGGACAATTCTATTGTCAGGTCAACCAAGACCTATGTGCTCCTGGACAGATTCAACGAGCCTGTCACCGATTTCTTCACTGTGGATGGCTGCCCCGAAGATCCGGACAAGACTGATCCGGGCGTTTGTGGATGCAACGTACCTGACATTGATTCTGATCAAGACGGTGTGGCAGATTGCATTGATGTACTTGCATCTCCGGCAAATGGTGCTGCTGATGTATCACTGACTCCTGTTCTTACGGTACTTCCTGCTCCTTTTGGGTGGGATCCGGCAGATGTAAGCGCAATAGAATGGGAAATCGCAAAGGATCCAGATTTTTCTTTCCCTGTTTTCGGCACTCGTACAGAAGGGCCGGAAGCGGAAACCATTAACCTGCCCGATCTGCTTCTTGATCCTGGTTCTGCTTATTACTGGCGTGTCAGGTACCTCGATTCCAAGGGCGTTGCAGGCGACTGGCAGGTTGTGGAGTATTTTTCCACGGTTTTGTCCGGACCCGGAGACGTAAACAAAAACGGCATTCCCGATGATCAGGAGCCCGCAGACGCTCCTGCCAGGATTATAGCAAGGCACCCGGAACTGGAAGGCAGTGACCTCATGGTTGTTGCTGCCGGTGATACAGGCCTGCGCTTCTGCGTTGAAAGGGCCCAGGCACAGGGAGAAATCGTATCCATGGCCTGGGTTGATCCCATGGATATAGCCGATCCCCCCCCTGTTGGAACAGATGTTCTCTATGGCCTTGTGGAATTCAGGATAGAAGGGTTGACAATAGGCCAGGATGTTGATGTGACCATATATTTTTCAAGACAGGCCCCGGAAGGGTTTTCCTGGTGGTGCTACGATCCGGTCAACAAATGGCGGGATGCGGCAGACTTCGCCGTGTACAACCAGGATCGCACCGCTGTGACCTTAAGCCTTTCAGACGGTGGACCACTTGATGCGGACGGTGTGGCAAACGGTGTGATAGTCGATCCGGGTGGTCCCGCAGGTCCCCACATATCCGACCAGGACGGGGCATGTTTTATCTTTTGTATTATGAGAAAGCATTGAATCGCCTGAAGGCCTGCTAGATGATCCCAATTTTTTGGCATTTTCATTGTGTGAACAAGGCCCGAAGGGTCATTGCAAGGATCAGGATTTCCCCTGTCAGCCTTCCATTGCTTTTATGGGTTTTGACTGTTTCAGGCGCCGGCTTTTCCATGGCTGATGCACACCGGGCAGATGACTTCATACGTTTCAGGATTCCTGTGAAAGAACCGGGCCTGTATAGTGTCACTTGCCGGATAATTGCCCAGAAGCTGGAAATAGACATGTCTGCGGCAAAGGGGATGCTGGAGTCTGGCAGGACACACATGACTTGCCAAGGCAGGATTGTAAAGTTCCTGAAAAGAGACGGCACCATCTATTTCTTGGGGGTTGGGATCGATTCTATTTATACGGATACAAACATTTACTGGCTCAACCTCGATGCTTCGTTTGAAAAGGGGGATGTAAACGGAGATGGCCTGGTCAATGTGGAGGATTCATTATCATTGTTGAGGGTTCTTTCCGGTGACACTGGTTCTGGTATTCGTGATGATTTTGCGCAGTCAGGGGCCGACGTGGATGGGGACGGAATTGCGGGAATGCAGGATCTCGCGGAAATAGCCGATACAATCATGGCAGCTGAAGATCACCTGATGCCTGAAATCATGACTCCGGCAACAGCATTGCCGCCTGGGGATCCATTTTTTTATTGCCGCAGAATTTTTGAATCAGACAGATGGGATCAGACTGATATTTTTTTTGATCCAGAAGATGATTACTGGTTATGGGAGATCATTATTCCAGGAGATCCTGATTTCGGTTCCTGTGATTTTGCAATATACGCCGACGAAATCTACAAACAGGCAGACGGTGTTCTATTGACTGTAAACCTCAAGGGCGCAATCGATTCTCCCGGGAGCCCGGATCACCACGCGCGTATAATCATCAACGGTGTTGAACTGGAAGAAGCTTTTTTTGATGGGCTTGAACTGAAAAGAATTAAATGCGCTGTCCCGGAAGGGGTTCTCGTCGAGGGTGAAAATAGGGTAACAATCACAGGGATACCTGATCCTGATAATTTTTCATATTTTTCCGTAGATTCCATAGAGCTTCTATATCCCAGAAAATACCGTGCAAAAAATGACTCCTTGTTTTTTTCCTCATCCGGCAAACAGATAATAACCATAGAAGGTTTTCATAACAGTTCAACAGTGGTGCTCGATATTTCAGATCCTTTCAGTCCTGTGTTGATAACCGGATATGAAATCTTGCAGAACCAGGATGAATATTCAGTCTTGTTTCCTTGTGCCGGGAGCGAGCCTCTGTCATACTTGGCGGTGTCCCTGGAATCAGCAGTTTCGCCGGCGGAAATTTTTTTCCAGCAAGACAGCGGGGCCGGGTTTTCCGGAAACGCAGGATGTGATTATCTTATCATATGCCCGGGTGAGTTCAGGGAAGCTGCTGAGGCATTGGCCGTTTACAGGCGGCAGACAGGCCTGGAGCCTCTGGTGGTGACGTTGGAGCAGGTATATGACACATTTTCTTATGGTATATGCAAGCCCGAGGCCATCAGGACCGCTGTAGGCTGGGCTCTCCGGAACATGGATCCTGCTCCGTCTTATCTGGTTTTGATCGGCGATGGTACCTATGATTACAGAAACCTGACCAATGCCGGCGACAACCTTGTTCCGGTCATGATGACAGCGACTCCCTACGGTCTTTTTTCTTCTGACTGGCTTTACGTGGATACGGATTCCGACGGTATCCCTGAGATCCCGGTGGGGAGGATTCCGGTTGATACTCCAAGCGCCCTTTTGGCTTATATCGACAAGCTGAAGGCTTACGAGGCGCACCAGTGGACCGGACAGGAGTTGGGCATAGGAATCGTTGCAGACATTCCTGATCCACAGGCGGGAGATTTCCACTCGGATGCTGATAATCTCTCCTTGCTTGTACCCCAGCCTTTCAGGGTGATAAAGATATATTTAAACAGTATGGAAGAAATCGGTTCCAGGCGGAACGAACTTTTGTCACTTGTTGATTCTGGAGTATGGTTGATAGATTATATCGGTCACGGCACCTATGACCGGTGGGCTGCGGGTTCGGGGCTCCTTTCCACCTCGGACTTGGACAGCATGACAAACAACCTATATCCTGTCATGGTTGCTATGACCTGTTCATCCGGCTGGTTTTCAGTGCCTGGGCTCGATTCCCTCAGCGAAGTCATGGTGACCGCTCCAGGCAAAGGCTTTATTGCCGCATGGTCTCCCACAGGGCTCTCCCTGAACAGGGAGGCGGTATCCATGAACCATGAGCTTTTTTTGCAAATTTTTGCCCAGCAGCAGGCAAGACTCGGGGATTTTTTCCTTGAGGTGGTCCACTTTTATCATGACAGCGGGGGGCCTGACTTCATGCAATGGATTTACAACCTGTTAGGTGACCCTGCATTGATGGTTAGCTGGCAAAGAGACTAAAACACCTATGCCACATGGTATGCAGCGGGAGAATGAATTCCTGGATTGTGTGGAGAAGTCTATGCAAAATAAAATTGGTGATTCTTCAGTGTTGAGGCGAACAAAAGAGATTATAGCCCGGAAAATAGATGAAGAAACCATACTTGTGCCTGTTGCCGGGAATCTCGCAAAAATGCAGCGGATATATGCCCTTAATCCGGTGGCGGCAAGGATTTGGGATCTCATTGACGCCGGGACATCCGTGACAGATATTGTATCTGTCTTGACTTCTGAGTTTGAGGTGGATCGTGAGACAGCTTACAATGATGCTGTCCGTTTTTTGGGGAAGCTTGTGGAAGAGGGGCTGGTTTCGGTGAGTTACGGGAATGAAAACCAGGGCGGTTTCGTTCCGGGATAACCTCGCACATCAGGCGATAGTAGTGTTTTTTTGTTTTTTATGCCGGTTTTCCTCCTGAAATCTCTTCCCATTTATTTCATATCCCGGATCTGAGATGGAAAATAATAATTTTAAAAAAAAATGACGGACTCGTAAAAAGCTTTTGGATGACGCTTCGCGTCACTATATCAACAAATAACTCCGTCTGAAAAATAATTTTCTGAAAGTTAATTTTATATATAAATTCAATATATTATGTTAAATTTTCGAAAATGAGTTATTTGGAAGTCCATCAAATATGATGCAATTGTAAATTTTCATGATTGGTACTAATCATGAAAATTTACGGAGCCGTTATTGTATATTACAGTTTTGTGATGCCGCTCATATGCTATGGGACAAAGCATGTCAAGATGTCCAACAACGGATAATACGGGTCATATCGACTTCCTAACGG
This sequence comes from uncultured Desulfobacteraceae bacterium, assembly GCA_964451355.1. Classification (GTDB taxonomy): domain Bacteria; phylum Desulfobacterota; class Desulfobacteria; order Desulfobacterales; family Desulfosalsimonadaceae; genus CAYVIE01. The sequence goes on along the minus strand of CAYVIE010000006.1, from coordinate 7,881 downwards.
ATTTTGCATTCCGGCTTGAGGCGAAGAGGATCCCCTTTTCAGGGAGCATCGAACTTACAAGACGCTGCAACTTTTCCTGCGTTCACTGTTACCTTGGTGAAGAAGGCCAAAGGGGGCATGTGGAAGAACTTCCTGCCTCCACCTGGCTTTCGATCCTGGATCAGGCTGCAGATGCCGGATGCCTTTTCCTGCTCATAACAGGCGGGGAGCCGACCCTGAGGGATGATTTCGGGATTGTCTACCGCCATGCAAAACGCCTGGGAATGATTGTTACCATCTTCACCAATGGATCGAATGTAACCCCGGAGATGCTGGATTTGTTTCATGATTATCCTCCTTACAGCGTGGAGGTAACCCTGTACGGAGCTTCCGAGAAGACATACAGTGCGGTGACCCGCCGGTCCGGCATGTTTAAAAGGGTGCTAAACAATATAGACAGACTTTTATCCGCGGGTGTCAAGGTACAGGCAAAGACCGTCCTGATGAAGGAAAACATCCGTGATGCCTTTGCCATGGAGGAGTTGGCTGAAAAAAGAGGTATCCGTTTCAGGTTTGATCCGGCCATATTCCCTGGGCTGGATGGAGGTAAAAGTCCCCTGGTTCACCGGGTATCCTGCAAGGATGCAGCCGAAATAGAACTCGCATCAGATGCAAGGCTGTCTGAATGGATAAGTTTTTACAGGAAAATGGAGGGGTGGGAACCTTCGGGCGCGCTTTACGAATGCAGTGCCGGGAGGACGAATTTTCATGTCGACAGCCAGGGTAAATTGACTCCATGCCTGCTTGTAGCAAGTATCTCATATGACCTTGTTGCCGGTGATTTCATGACTGGCTGGAGGGATGTGGCCGGGAGACTTACCAGTAAGATGGCTGGCAGGGATTCAAAATGCAATAAATGCCGTGTCCGTCCTTTTTGCGGTTATTGTCCAGGTTTTTTTCTCCTTGAAACAGGATCAGAATACATGGCATCATCATATATATGTGAATTGGGTCATACCATGGCGGACCTGATTGAAGATCTGGTTGCAGAAGGCTTAAGATGCCATGGAGAATAAAAGGAGGCTTGTATGAAAAAGGATGAAAAAGAGAAAAACAAGGCCCCTTATATCCCCCCTGAGATGGAGGTGATAGACCTTTCTGCCGAAGAGGTGTTGGCGGTTGGATGCAAGTTGAGCACCTCGGGGCAGACCGCGTTTGGGAATACCACCTTCAACCGCTGCACGGTGCCCAGGAGATGTTATAATCCTGGTTCATAGAGCCTGGTGAGAATTGGCTGCAAAAGAGACCTTGACTATAGCCGGGATCAGCTTTGAGCTTGATGCCGCAGATGTTTTGCTTCGACCTTTGGCGGATTTCAATTCCGCTTATTCAAGTTTTGTCACAACAGGTGAAAAATCCTGCGAAACACCATCCCCCCTAAATAATGCCTTGCTTGTCGTGAGGATACGCACTTGCGCGATACCACCGATTGACCGGTCACGTTGCCTGATGCAAACCGATTCCGCTTGGAGCATCTTTGCCGCTCCTGCGGGAATAGATATCCTGTTTCACCCTCCACAGGCTGCCTCCCCCCTATGGATCGCGCGGTTCAATAAAGATGAAATGATGGTAGATTTCTTTTTTGACAAGGGGTTAGTCGATGCTGATAAAGGGCTCGCATTCCATCCTCTGGGCTATCCACTGGACCAGATCCTTGCCATGCATGTCCTGCCCCATTATGGCGGTGGGATCTTGCACGCTGCAGTCTCAGCATCAAGCCGGGCCGTTTTCATATTCGCGGGAAGATCCGGTGCTGGTAAGACAACCCTGGCAAGGCTTATTCACAGGTGCGCCTGGTCGGAGGTTTTGAGTGATGATCGAGCAATAATCATGCCCGGGCAGCAGAGCGGATACAGGGTTTTTGGAACACCATGGCCTGGTGAAGGGGGATATGCCAGGAACCTGAGCCGTAAGCTTGATGGAATTTTTTTGATACGCCACGGGGCAAGAAACAAGATAGAGGATTTGAAAGGGGCCAGAGCTGCTGCCGAACTTTTTTCTCTCATGTCGGTTCCGTTGTATGACAGGAAACTTGTGGAAGCATCTATTGAGCTGTGTGAAGATATTTGTTCTAGGGTTCCTGTGCGCCGCTTTTTTTTCAGACCGGATATATCGTCTTTAAAATTGCTTGATAGTTTTTTATGAGTTTCCTGAATCCGTTTCCACGGGACCAGGATCAGGAAATAACAGGCTTCCTTGAGGTATCATGGATCAAAGAGAGATAAACCTGTTTCGAACACTGCTCGACGAAGGAAAAGATGTGGTTATATCGGTTTCGGGCGGTAGCATGGCGCCGTTCGTCAAAGCCGGTTGCCGGGTGATTATTAGGCGGATTCCGGCAAAGCGGCTCTTGCCTGGAGATATTGTTTTCGCCCTCCAGCCCGGAAAATCCGTGGTTTTGCACAGGATAGTCTGGAAGAAAACAGGCCCGTCTCGGGATTACATCTTTTATCTTGCCGGGGATAACAATCGTTTCCTTGACGCAAAGGTGTCGGCGGAAAGTATACTCGGATGCGCTGTTGAAATTATTGATTCCCATGGACAAAGAATATGTTACAGGCGTTCCTTTTTCTCGAAGATATATCAGCCGGTGTTAGCTCTTTGGCTTATGCTGAAGATTTCGGCTTCCCGGCTGAAGAATAAGTTTTTTGGCGCCAAAGCTTAGACAATGTTCAAAGCCACCAGCCGTTTGGAATGGCTTTGCATCAGTACGGTCCAAAGGGCCTTCTTGAAAAGGGCGGATTGAATGGAAGAACCTGCGATGGATTTGCGACTTCTGTATGAAATGGGCGCAGGCAGGTTCCGGCCTGTACCGGACAACTTCTGGAGCCTATTGTTATCCAGGGCCTGTGATGAAGGAATAGCCGGACTTATTCATTTTCATGCGGAGAATTCGGCACATGCGGGTTTTCCTGATGATGTGAAAACCAGATTGAGGCGTATCCGCATGGGGATTCTGGCGGCCGATACCAGGATTGCAGGGCTTTTGTATTCCCTGGATCATCTTTTCCGGGAGCATGGGGCCCAAGCTATGGTGTTCAAAGGAGCCGCGCTCCTTTTCACCCATTACCCGGAGCCGGGAATACGCCCTATGGAGGATATTGATATTTTCCCCAGGCAGTGGTGTTTTGATAAAGTTGTATCTTTGTTTGCCATGGCGGGTTTCAAAAGGATTTTAGGGGCGGGCCGGATGTTTTCCGCAGGAGGTGTGTCTGTCGATCTTCACAGGGATCTGTTTCACAGTGATCGTTATCCTGAACGGCGGGGTTTTATGACTTTTGATCCGTTTTTAAGATCATTTATCCTTCCCGGCTTTCATTCCCTGTGTATTCCCCATCCGGCGGATCACCTTGTTGTTCTTGCCATACATGCTGTAAAGCACGGTTTTTCAAAGATGATATGGCTCGAAGATATAGTCCGCCTGGTTTCAAATCTTGATCAGAAAGGCATGAGGCTTTTGAGTGAATATGCCGCAAATCCTTTTACCGCCAGGATACTTGCCCAGGTCTTCGGCTTGATCCGGGAAATTTATCCTGGTTCCTGGGAGACCATTATCAGCGGCTTGTCTCTTCCAGCTCTTTCTTTTGTTGAAAAGGGAATAATCAGGCAGAAAGCCACAAGGGGATACATAGGGGATCTGGGAAACCTGCTTTTTTTATTTGCGATCCCGTCATTTCGCAGCAGGATATCATTTGTCTCCTCTTTCTTTTCAGGAGTCAGACGGCACGGTGATAATGCCGTGAAGAGTAAGCCTTTGCCGGGTTTTCTCCGGCTGGTATCCGGCTCAGGCCTGCTGTTGAGGTCGATATTTGATCTTTCCGGATACAAGAACTGAGATTTTTGCCATATCACATTTATTTCAAATCATTCCACCCTCATCCCCATCCTCATTCATTGATGGATGATCTCATTGACATGCTTGGTTTCGTGAATTAAGTTTGATCATTCTTTCAGGTAAGAATGATTATTGTAAGCTATCTTTAATCTGTCTTTCCGATAGAATGGGTGTTGCTGATATTAAGTTGATATTAAAAAGATGCGCTACCGGGTGTTGCTTTTGCGGGGGTGTATGACCAGCTGTCCGGCCCCTTAAAGATTCAGGGTCAAAGTCGTGCCCCTGGCGCACAAGGTTTGTTTTTCTTCGTCACGGATTCAGGTGATGACAGTTATTGTTTACTAGTTGGTAAGGATATAGCGACGATGTCATTTTCTGTGCATGAGCATGAAAAGGTACAACTTGAATCCCTGTTCAGGCAGCAGGGTATAGACCGTATAGAAGATCGCCTGAAAATCGTTACTGCTTTTTTCTCGGCGGATCAGCATGTAACACCAAATGAACTAGCTGATGCTTTGGCAAGAAAGGGGGAAAAAATAGATGCCGGGTTTGTGGAGGATACGCTCGAGCAGGTCCTCTATTACGGGTTCGCTTTCCGTCACAGGTTTGCTGATGGTGAGTACAGGTATGAACACCGCCATATCGGCGAGCACCATGACCACCTTGTCTGTATTCGCTGTGGTACTATAACGGAGTTTGTCGATTCCTCCCTTGAGGCGATCCAGGAGAGGATTGCCGATTCGCATGGGTTTTTGATGCTCCATCACCGTATGGAGTTATATGGCATCTGTTCCAGGTGTAATGCGGCGCGATCACCTGAAATCCCTCTGGCTTCGGCCAAGCCGGGCGAAAAGGTGGTTGTAAGGGCTGTAAAAGGGGGCGCTGGTATGCGGCTTCGTCTAATGACTATGGGGCTCCGTATTGGTGATGTCCTCGAGGTATTGACAAACCATGGCAAGGGGCAAGTTGTGGTTGCATCAGGATCGAATCGCCTGGTCCTGGGGCGCGGATTTTCCCGAAAGATTCTTGTGGCGCCCCGCAGGGATTTCGATACCATCCCGGCCGCATCCGGAGAACATGGCCGGAAAAGAGAGGATACCGCAAGTACATCTGCATCCATGGCAGGCGGCAATGACCAGGCTTTGATACCGTTGAGCCGGATGAAGGAAGGAGCCTGGGGCTGGATATATAGAGTTGGTGGGGAGCCAAGACTGAGACAGAGGTTGCTGGAGATGGGGCTTACCAGGGGCACAAAGTTTCGCGTTGAAAAATATGCTCCTTTGAAGGATCCTCTGGAGCTTGTGGTCCGTGGTGCTCATATTTCTCTGAGGGTGCAGGAAGCTGATTTCGTACTTGTGGAGCCAGGATCAGGTAATGGGGGACAGGGTTGACCATGGAGGAAAAGAGGATACGGGTGGCTCTTGCGGGGAACCCCAACTCGGGCAAGACAACCATCTTCAATCAACTTACGGGCGCACACCAGAAAGTAGGCAACTGGCCCGGAGTTACGGTCGAAAAGAAGGAAGGTATGATCCATAAAGATGGCTACAGGATAGAGCTGATTGACCTACCCGGCACATACAGCCTCACGCCTTTTTCTCTCGAGGAGGTAGTGGCCCGTAATTTCATCCTCGAAGAGAAGCCTGATGTGGTGATCGATATAATAGACGCCTCCAACCTGGAAAGGAGCCTTTACCTGGCGAATCAGCTGAGGGAATTGGGCTGCCGGGTGGTTTTCGCCCTGAACATGGCCGATCTGGCAAGGGCCAAAGGCCTGATGATAGATGCGAAAAAGATGTCCGATTTACTCGGGATTCCGGTGGTGCTTACCGTGGCGAACAAGGGTGAAGGCCTTGATGAGATGCTCGATTGCGCGATAGAAATCGCAACCCGGGGTACCCCTGTTTGTGAAGCACGCCGCATACATTACAACAAGGATATCGAGGAGGCCGTATCAGACCTCAAGGCGAACCTGAAAGAACTGTTCGGTGATTCCCCGCCGTTTGATCCCAGGTGGGGAGCCATAAAACTCCTGGAGAATGATTCCCTCGTTATTGACAAGTTGAAGCAGCTTTACGGGAGCAGGAGCAATAAAGTCCTGGAATCTGCGATACGCTGGCGCAATATGTTGGCAGACAGGCTGGGCGATGAACCGGAAATAATTATTACTGATGAACGTTATGGCTTCATAGCAGGCATAGTGGCGGAGAGCGTTACCGAGTCGGGAATTAAAAAGATAGATGTATCAAGGAATATCGACCTGGTGCTTACCAACAGATTCCTTGGCTTTCCGGTCTTCATTTTTTTCATATGGCTGATGTTTCAGGCGACGTTCAAGCTCGGGGCTTATCCCATGGAATGGATAGAATCCGGTGTCTCAATACTTTCAGCAACGGTTGATGCAGCCTTAGGCCCCGGGTTGCTCAAGGAGTTTTTAAAAGACGGCGTTGTCGCCGGTGTTGGAAGCGTTATTATTTTCCTGCCTAATATATTGATACTTTTTTTCTTTATCGCGCTTTTCGAGGATACCGGATACATGGCCAGGGCGGCTTTTTTGATGGACAGGGTCATGCACACCATAGGGCTTCATGGCAAATCATTTATACCCATGCTCATGGGGTTCGGCTGCAATGTGCCTGCTATAATGGCTGCCAGGACTTTGGAGAGCCAGAAGGACAGGATTTTGACGATTCTTATAACCCCTTTCATGTCCTGTTCGGCGAGGCTGCCCGTGTATATAGTCCTTGCCGGCACATTCTTTGCCGCCCATGCAGGGACCCTGATATTTGTAATGTACATGTCTGGCATACTTGCGGCCATTGTTTCCGGGCGTCTTTTCCGTTCAGTGCTTCTTCGCGGTGAAGACGCTCCCTTTGTGATGGAATTGCCGCCATACAGGATGCCTATGCTAAAAAGCCTGCTGATTCACATGTGGGATAGGAGCAGGATGTTTCTACGAAAAATGGGAGGGATAATATTGATCGGCTCCATCCTGATCTGGGGGCTTTCGGCATTCCCGCGACCAGATTGTCATTTTATCCCTGAATCGTCTCGGCATATTTCATCTGATACATTTGTTTCTGAAGAGATGGATCAGCATCCGGCAGCTGGTATTGAACACTCATACCTGGCCCGGATAGGAAAGATTATTTCACCGGTCTTTGAGCCCATAGGGATAGACTGGAAAGGCAGTGTAGCCCTTTTGACCGGTTTTGTGGCGAAGGAGATTGTTGTAAGCACCATGGGTGTTCTGTATGCGGGACAAAAGGATACAGGATCAGATGCCTTGCGCAGGTCACTTGCAGAATCAGGCATGACCCCGGCGTCTGCCCTTTCGCTTATGGTTTTTGTGCTTCTTTACGTTCCTTGCATTGCCACCATAAGCGCTGTTGCAAGGGAGACCGGGTCGGCCGGCTGGGCGTTTTTTTCCGTGGGTTATAACCTTGTTTTTGCCTGGTTTGCGTCGTTTTTGGTATATCATGCGGCGGTTGCCTTGATCTGATTTTTTTGAGCATAAGTTCATTTTGTTGTTGACCTGAGCATAAGAAGGTCGGAAAACAATATGAGAACCGATTAGTGGTTATTAATGGTAGAGGGTGCGGATACCCTCAACGAATTATTGAAACAATCAGAGTGGAGCGGCATGAGATGACCAAGATAAAGGTCAGGTTTGAACCCCACCAAAAGGAGATCGAATTACCCCAGGGAGAAACAGTGATAAGGGCGGCCATGGAAGCAGGCGTCCATATCAATGCGTCTTGTGGTGGTGAAGGGGTCTGTGGCAAGTGCAGGGTTATAATAGAATCAGGGCAGGTGGAAGATGGCCTTTCCGAATTTCTTTCCAGGGAGGATGTGGAAAAGGGATACAGGCTCGCCTGCAAGGCAAGGCTATTGTCGGACGTTGTTGTCAGGATACCCACTGAATCCTTCGTGGATTCCAGGGTATTGAATCTTCAGGGAACCCCCAGGAAGACGGCAAGGATAAAACAGCTCAACCTCGAAGATTT
>CAYVIE010000005.1:0-47228 GCA_964451355.1 uncultured Desulfobacteraceae bacterium | reverse complement strand
AGCATGAAAACAAGGCTGTTTCTCATCCCGACCCTGGAGGTGTTTTCACGGTAAAGTCTAAATTCTGATCCAAAAACAAATGCAGTTAATCCATTTATTTGGATTTTCAAACCCCTTGACATTCAAGGATTTCTCGCTTATTGCCTTGACTATATCCGGGTAGGCCAATTTATAAAAAATCTATTTTATTACGAGACAGGGGAGGGCTTCCCCTCCCTGGCCATTTGAAATAAATTCAAATGGTTCCACCCCCACCCCCGGCCGGGCTGAACCGCCCCCGGCCGGATGATGGACCCGTAAAAAGTCCATCATTTGATATCATATAGTTATTAACTAGTTATTAACAGGTACCATTTTTTCCGGGCTTGAACTGTTTTTTTCCCTTAAGGCTGTTTTGTTTCATTAACCGGGTTCCCGCACCATTTCAAGAAGGGAGGAGAGTATGCGCATCATAGATTATCAGAACATCCACCAGATGCTGAAAAAAACAGTGGATGAAAAACCAGATGTCCCGGCCTACCGCTGGTTTTTTGACGACGGTTCATCCGAGTCTGTCACATGGAAGGAATTCTACGACCAGGCAAGACAGGCGGGCAGGAGCCTCATGTCCCTTGGCGTGGAAAAGGGCGACAAGGTCATAATACTCAGCTATAGCTGCTATAAATGGGTATTGATAGATATGGCCGATGCGATCATAGGGGCTGCTACCGTCGGGATCTATCACTCAAACCTCCCCAATGACTGCAAGTATATCATCAATCATTCGGATTCGGTTGTCGTCTTCGTGGAGAACGAGGCTCAGCTCGAAAAAATCCTGAAAATAAGGGATCAGATCCCGAATATCCGCAAGGTCATCTTGTTTTCGGGAGAACACAAGGGAGACGACTGGGTCATAACATTCAACGAGTTCATGGGCCTCTCGAAAAAGGTTCCTGAAAAAGACCTCAACAAAAGGATCGATACTGTTACCCCGGAGGATGTGGCTGCCATCGTCTATACATCGGGGACCACAGGCGTGCCCAAGGGAGCTGTCCTTACCCACGACAATATGATATTCACCCCCCAATCCGTCAAGGGGTGTGTTGATGTAAGGGACGGGGACGAAACCTTCCTCTTTTTGCCCCTTGCCCACGTCTTTGCCCGTACGTGTGTCTATGCCACCATGCTTGTGGGGGCGACCCTGAGCTTTGCAAGAAGCATAGATACCCTGGCAGAAGACCTGAAATGGGCGAAACCTCACTGGTTCCCGAGCGTCCCGCGTATATATGAGAAGGTATATTCAAAGATAATCAGCGGTGCCGAGGCAAAAGGCGGGGTAGCCTTGAAGATCTTCAACTGGGCAAGGGAAGTGGGAGACCAGGTCGCAGATTGTATATTGAACAAGGAACCGCTTCCTTTAAGTCTTGCTATTAAAAACAAGATAGCGACAAAGCTCGTCTTCCACAAAATACATGAAGCCCTTGGCGGAAGGCTCCGTTTCTGCATCAGCGGAGCGGCCCCTCTCGATCCGACAATAGCCAAGTTCTTCATTGGCGCTGGTATCATTGTTCTCGAAGGTCTCGGGATGACCGAGAACACGTCTTTTACAAACATCAACCGGATCGACAACTTCCGCATCGGCTGGGTTGGCCCTCCCGGTCCCGGCATTGAACAGAAGCTCGCGGAAGACGGCGAGATAATGTTCCGCGGCCGCAACATCATGCGCGAGTACTACAAGATGCCAGACGAGACCAAGGAAACCATAACTCCGGATGGATGGCTCAAGACCGGCGATCTCGGTGAGATAGACTCCGAGAACTTCCTCAGGATAACGGGACGCAAAAAGGATCTGATCATTACGGCAGGTGGAAAGAATATTGCCCCTGCGGCCATTGAGGGACATATTGCAACCTCGAAATACATCAACCAGGTGGTCGTGATCGGTGACAGGAGGAAATACTTAACCGCCCTTATCACGCTCGATATCGACAATGTGACCGAATACGCCAATAGCAAGGGAATCTCATTTGGGAGTATAGATGATCTGATCGAAAACCCGGAAATCTATGCTCTCATTGAACGGGAGATCCAGGAAAAGAACAAGGACCTGCCGTCATATGAGACCATAAAGAAGTTCACGATCGTGCCTGAATTCACCATTGAAAACAAGATGCTCACCCCTACCATGAAAGTCAAAAAGAACATAGCCCTTGAAATGTACAAGGACAAGATTGACGCCATGTATCCCAAGGAATAGGGAATCAATAATCCCTGAAACATGATAACCCCCTCACCACGGCCGTGAGGGGGTTTTTAATATGATTGCAGACGGGCAAAAACATGATTGAAGCAAGCCACGATTTCATTGCATCCATAGTAACAGCAGAAGCCTGCCCCGTGCATGAGCCCGGCCAGACTCTTTTCATAAAAGGGACCTCCATACTGAATGCAGGCCGCCTGTGCATGGGGCTGGCTGCGGGAATCGCTGCTGCGTGCCGGGATCACTGGAAGGAAAAAGAGGATGAGGACAACGAAATAATCCGTCCATGTGATCCGGAAGTCGTCGCGTGCGGTTCAATCGCGACTTTCAAGATAAGGATAATAAAAAGGGATCCCAAAGACTCCAAAGAGACGGCCGCCCTTGTGAAGCTCCTTTCAGGTTTCCCCATGTTCGAAGGGATGGACCAGGACAGGATCAGGGACTTTCTTTTTGCATTGGAACTCAAATCAATGCAGGATCTCGCATTCAAACCTTACCGGCCTGGTACAATCATACTCAAAAAAGGCCAGCCAGGAACCCACCTCCACATAGTGATCGCCGGCAGGGTATCTGTAATGGATGATTCCGGCAACATCCTTGCCACACTACAGGCTGGAGACGTCTTTGGCGAGATGAGCCTGATCAGCGGCGACCCTGTGGGAGCGACGGTAAAGGCCGCAACCGCCACAACCATCCTCATGCTTCCAGGCACAGAAGTGAACAGGCTTCTTCCCGGGTTCCCCGCGCTCCAGGTTTACCTGACCAAACTACTGGCAAGGCGGCTTGCCGAGACCACCATGCAGCGTGCAAGGGACCTTTCATCGGCCATGGGCGGAAAACTTGCTGATATCCCGGCTGAAGAGGTGCTCCAGGCGTTGAATCTCAACCGCAAAACCGGTGTACTGGAGCTTTCCCTGCCAAAGGGCCGTGGAGAGATCTGGTTCAGGGACGGCGAGATTATACACGCCGCATACGGCGCCTCAACCGGAGCAAAAGGTGTGATTGCTGTTGTTCTTGAATCCGAAGGAACATTCAGGTTTCTGCCGGGACTTCCTGCTGATTCCGGAGGTTATAGTCCCATCGGCAGTTTCATGGGAATCCTCATGAACGCGTTGAAGCAAAAGGATGAAATAGGCAGGGAAGCCGAATAGGCGGGATTCACTTGGGGGCGGCCGGAATACAGGAAGTATTGCCCAGCGGTGTGGGTGGATACAGGGCCTTCTGCCCGCCGAAAAACAAACTGGGTTTTCGCATAATCATCGCCAAGGAGAATACGAGCAGATGGGAAAATACAACGACTGGAAGGAGGGATGCGTTTCACCCGATGAAGCGCTCTCCCTGATCCGGCCGGGAATGTGCGTCTTTCTGGGAACCGGCACGGCCGAACCCAGGCTCTTGATAAAACATCTCATGGAATCGGATGCCGGAAATCTTCAGGACCTTGAGCTTTTCCAGCTCCTGAGCTTCGGGGAGGCAATATCCATCGAGAAACTCTCCAACCAGAAATTCAGGCTAAAGACATTCTTTTCCGGGTGGGTGACCAGGGAGGCCATAACCGCGGGCCGTGTCGATCTGATCCCCAGCCGTTTTTCCAGGCTGACAAGACTTATCGTAAACCGCAGGATACCCATCGATGCGGCCATTGTGCAGATCACCCCACCAAACAAGATGGGCTACTGCTGCCTTGGCATCTCCGCTGATGTTTCACTTCATGTAATCTCCCAGGCATCCGTGGTCATCGGGGAAATCAGCGAAAATTTCCCGCAGACATGCGGGAATACCTATGTGCATATCAGCAGGTTCGACAAGGTCGTCTACTCCGGGCTGGAGCCTATATGCTTCCAGCGCTGGCAGGTGGACGAAACCTTTGACAGGCTTGCGGCAAACGTTGCCTCGGTCATTGAGGACGGGAGCTGCATCGGATTCTCCATCGGTCCGTTGTACGAGGCCCTGGTTCCGCATTTGCAAAAGAAAAAGGATTTGAACATACATACGCCGGTATTCACTGATGCCCTCATGGACCTTGTCAAAAGCGGAGCGGTCTCAAACAGGAACAAGGAGCATTTCCCTGGTAAATCCCTGACCTGCTATGCCGTGGGCACGGCCGAACTCTACAGGTGGCTTGACAAGAATCCCCTCGTGGAATTCCAGGGACTGGACAAGGTCTTCAACCCCATGCGCATCGGGAGAAACCCCCGCTTTGTGGCTGTATTTCCTGCGCGCAAGGTAGATCTCACAGGCAGGATAGCGCTCCACGTGAGCAAGGGGACGGTGACCACAGACCCGGCCGAAATCATAGACTTTTTCAATGGATCAGAGATCTCTGAAGACGGCTTTTCCATATTTGCACTTCCCAGCAGGAACCGTAAAGGTGAGCCCAACATCCTTTTTTCCATAGAGGATATTCCAAACCAGTTCAACATGCGCGAATCGGTCGACCTCATCGCAACCGAGTACGGAATAGCCAACCTCAATGGAAGGACAATAAGGGAACGGGCCCAGGCTCTGATAGAAATCGCGCACCCTGATGACAGGAAAGCCCTTTTCGAGGAAGCAAAGGCCAATAACATCCTCTACCCGGACCAGATATTCCTGGAACAAAGCGCCCATCTCTATCCTTCAGAGATCTCGTGCCGCCAGACGTTCAAAAACGGCCTGGAGGTAAGGTTCAGACCCATAAGGCCGTCTGACGAAGAGGAGATGCGCAGGCTTTTTTACCGCTTTTCAGACGAGGCTGTCTATTACCGCTACTTTACACCCTTAAAGACTATGCCCCATTCCAAGATGCAGGCATACGTGAACGTAGACTACAGGAACGTTCTATCCGTGGTCGGTATAATCGGTGATGTGGACGAGGAGAGGATCATAGCCGAGGCAAGATACGTCCGCTATCCCGACCGGCCCTATGCTGATGTGGCATTCGTGGTGGATGAAGAATACCAGGGATACGGTATTGCAACCTACATGTTCAAGCAGCTCGTGCAGATAGCAAAACAAAGGGGACTTGTGGGGTTCACGGCGGATGTCCTGCCAGACAACAGGGCCATGATGAAGGTCTTTGAAAAAGGAGGTGTAAAGATCAAAGCAACCCTTCAAGACGGAGTATACCATCTTGAGATGCCCTTTTATGAATGACGGCTTCAAAATAGAAATTTATACCCAAGGCCCCCCCCTGCGATAATGGTATTTCCCGGATCTTTAAAAAGACTCCCCACTGTTTCTGTCATACTCCCCACGCACAACCGTGCATGGTGCGTAAAAAAAGCTATCGATTCAGTCCTTTGCCAGGATTATCCCGAAATTGAGCTCATCGTTGTTGATGACGGCTCCACCGACCATACCAGGGAGCTTCTTTCAGGGTATGCAGGCAGGCTGAAAATAATCGAGATTCCGCATTCCGGGGTCAGCGCGGCAAGGAACCGGGGAATCGAGGCGGCCGGTGGTGAACTGATCTCTTTTATCGACTCAGACGACAGGTGGCTTCCATCAAAAATTACGCGCCAGGTTGAATTCTTCTGTAATAACCCGGAAATCCTGATCTGCCAGACCCAGGAGACATGGATCCGCAAAGGCCGCCGCGTGAATCCGAAAAAAAGGCACAAGAAAAAAGAGGGCTGGATATTTGTGGATTCCCTTGCACTGTGCCTCATCAGCCCGTCTGCTGTCATGATGAGAAGGGAGCTTTTCGACATCATTGGAAATTTTGACGAATCATTGCCTGCCTGCGAGGACTACGACCTGTGGCTGAGGACTACATCCCGTTTTCCGGTAGGGCTCATAGAAGACCCCCTTGTTGTGAAGTATGGCGGACATACAGACCAGCTTTCGGCCATGCCCGGTCTCGACAGGTTCAGGATCATATCTATCAAGAATATACTGGAAAGGATTCTCCTGCCTGACACATGGGCCAAGGCCGCGGCAAGGACCCTTTGTATGAAATGCGATATATACGCATCCGGGTGTGAAAAGCGAAAAAAGTTTGGTGAGGCATCGTATTACAGGAATATAGCAAAGCGCTTCACGCCATTTGCCTGATCTCCTCGAACCTTGCACAAAGGCGCTTTTCTGAAACAGGGACAGCCGTACCTATCTCCTGGGCAAACAGAGAAACCTTGTATTCTTCTACGAGCCAGTAGAACTCCTCCACCGCCTTTCGTTTTTCTGGTGAACTCCTTTCGTTCAGCTCCGATATAAGTATTTCAATGCGCTCTTTTTGCCGGTCCACCTCTTTTTGTCTCGCAAGGTCCCTGTCAGGGGCCATGCTGCCCCGCTGGGCCCTGATCCGTACAGCCTTCAGGTACCGGATGATATCCGCGATTTTTTCCTTGTCGTAAATCTCGACAAAATTCCGGGGCACAAGCCTTTCCACCTCGCCAGCCAGAAAACGCCTCAGATTTGTGCTATATCCGTGGCCAGGCAACGGCCCCGACTCCAAAAAGTCCAGGGTATCTGCAACGCTGCAAAGAAGCGAATCGGTTATCCCGGCCCAGGAAAGAGCCTCCTGATATATCTTGTTGACCCCCCTGGCGGCTGTTTCGGCAAATTCTTTCCTGCTTCTTATGGGCAGGTTAAAGAGGTTTTGCATCACCCGCCCCATCAGCGCATTGATGATCGACTCTGTTCCCCCGAAACGAAAAGCGACTCTGCGTGCGGCAGCAGAAATACGGACCGCCTTTCTTGCATGACGGATCTCTGCCGCAAAATAGATCCCGAAAAGTTTTGCAACTCCCTGTCTGTGCAGTAAATCGGCCTTCCTTTTGTCCTGGTGAAGCCGCAGCGATACCTTGTCTCCTTCATCTGCCAGGTATAAAAACAAAGGGTAGAAATCGCCTTTGCTGTTTTTTGCAGGTATGACTTCGGGAATTTTGTCGAAATCAAAACTTTTTACATTTTCCTTTTCGTGCATGACTTTATACTGCACGAGTTCAGCGGATGAGAGCGCATCATCCGGGCATCTGAGAAGCGCATACGGATCCCTTGTAACAGCCACCTCGCGCCCCTGGCTGTCTGTCACCCTGAACCTGAATTTCAGGTATAAAGGGAGATCCTCGGTTTTCCAGAGCGCTGCTGGTATGGATATTCCGTAAAGCTCGGCAGCAAGGCCCGAAAGCTTGCCCGCAAGTGATCCCTGGTATACCGGTGCTTGTGATATTCGCTCCAGGAATACCGCAGCTGTCCTGCTTGCAGGAACAAAGTTTTTTCTTACTGACTTGGGAAGCCTTTTTATAAGCGCCAAAATCTTTTCTTCAAGCAGGCCGGGGACTATCCAGTCACCCGATTCAGGAAGAAACATGGACGCCTGGGACACGGTCATGTCAAGGGTGACCCCGTCATCCGGCTCTCCGGGAGCAAACCTGTAGGAACAAGACAGATCAAGGCCGGATATCCGCACCCTGTCTGGAAAAAGCTCCAGGAGAGAATCGTCCGGAATCCACGCGGCCGCGTCTTGAACCGTCATCCTGAGGCGATCGGCCACACCGGGAGCTTCAAGTAATTCGATAAACTCCTTTGTGCCTGAAACCCGGCCGATCCGCTTGTCATAGAAAGCTGCCAGGATATCGTCATCCGCCACGATACCCCTTTGCCTGATCTTTTCCTCCATGAGTCTCAAAGATGAAACAAGCTCAAGGTTGTCACAGACAGGCAGGGGAGGATCCTTCATGCGTCCCTTGACCAGGGCCTCCATTATGAATATCCGCTTTGCAAGCACCGGATCGATCCGGCCAAACAAAACCTTGCGGCCAAAAGAGATGATAAGGTTATAAAGCCTGACCTCCTGGTCAGCCACGACCTCGCCGAGATCTTCATCCCACCTGGGTTTATGGTACTTGAAACCCAATGGGGCATCGGGAATCCCTTCAATCCATTCGGGCTTGATATTGGCGGCAATCCTTGCAAACCGCCTGGTGGTCCTGACCATTCCCGCCGCCACTATCCATTCCCCGGCCCGGTTGAAGATGCCTGACCCTGGAAAGACATGGACCTCGCCTCCCCTGGCCGCATGAAAGGTGTTTTTCTCCTTTTTCCTGGCCACGTGGGACAGAAACCCGCTTAAAACCGCCCTGTGAACAGCCTCGTACCGGTTCCCGCCCGTATTGCCGAGCGCCGGATCACCGGTCTTTCTTCCGGTGCTGGTTCTCTTTTGCCCGGAACGGCTGCGCGGGCCATTGGAAATCACACCAGCCTCCTTTGCCTCCAGGTAAAGCATGGCAGCCAGGTCGATCCATTCGCGCATCTTCCGATACGACATGAAATATTTTCTGCAAAATGCCCTGAGCTGCGCTGCCCTGATGCGGGGAATCCCGGCTTCCGATTCAGTGTTCACGCATGAGGAAAAGATGTTCCAGGCTGTCATGAAATCCGAGGCAGGATCAATGAAACCCGAATGCGCCTTTTCAGCTTCAGCTTCCTTTTCCCGTGGCCTCTCCCTGGGATCCATGACCGCCAGGTAGGCTGCAATCACAACCGCTTCTTTAACCGTACCCGTCCTTGCCCCCTCTATGATTATCCTTGCAAGCCTCGGGTCGAGCGGAATTCTTGCCATGATCCTTCCTGTTGAACTCAGCTTGGGAACTCCTTTTTCCTTTCTGCCCCGCCTCTTGGTTATGGCCCCAAGCTCATGAAGTATATCAAACCCGTCTTTTATCCTTGATGCGGGCGGAGGATCTATAAACGGAAAAGCCTCGGGCCTGCCCAGGCGCAGCGCAAGCATCCTGAGGATCACCTCGGCAAGGTTGGACCGCAGTATCTCCGGTGGAGTAAACCTGGGCCTTGAGAGGTAGTCTTCCTCGGAATAGAGCCTGATGCATACACCCTCTGCAACCCTTCCGCAACGCCCGGCCCTCTGGTCCGCACTGCTCCGGGATATGGCCGTGACAGGCATCGCGGTGGTCCTGGCCGAAGGCTGGTAGGCGGGGATCCTGGCAAGGCCGGTATCTATTACGTATTTGATGCCGGGAATGGTTACCGATGTTTCAGCAACGTTTGTTGATACAATGATGCTGCGCCCCTTGTAACCGGAAAAAACCTTTGCCTGGTCTGCCGCAGAGAGGCGGGCATACAAGGGAAGAACCCTTGTCTCGCCATCCACCCTTGCAGATAACAGATCACAGGCATCCCTGATATCGGCCTCGGTTGGCATGAAGACGAGTATATCACCGGTGTCTGTCTCCCTGACCAGCCGTGATGCTTCAGAAACCGCCGCCTCGACATAGTCTGATTCCTCAAGGCCCTCGGGCCATGTTTCCGGAGGGCGGTATACGATCTCCACCGGATAGGTCCTGCCTGACACCTCAATTACGGGAGCGGAATCAAACGCCCTGGAAAACTTCTCGGTATCGATGGTCGCAGAAGTTATTATCACTTTCAGATCAGGCCGGCGGTGCAAAAGCCTTCTTAGCATCCCAAGAATGAAATCAATGTTCAGGCTGCGCTCATGGGCCTCATCCACTATTATGGTATCATACTCATACAGGTTCGGGTCAGCCTGGGCCTCGGCCAGGAGGATTCCGTCGGTCATCACTTTAACCACGGTGGACTCGGATGTCTGGTCGGTGAACCTGATCTTGTATCCTGCAAAGCCTCCAAGACTTACACCCATCTCCGAGGCCATCTGCTGAGTCACGGTTACGGCTGCGACCCTCCTTGGCTGGGTGCAGCCTATCCGCCCTTCGATCCCCCGATGCGCCTCGAGGCAGAGCTTTGGTATCTGCGTGGTCTTGCCGGAACCGGTCTCACCTGCGATCACAAGAACCTGGTGCTTTTTTATAGCCTCGATTATCTCCCTGGCATAACCAGCTATGGGAAGTCTGGCTGGGATTCCGGTAGCCGGCCTGGATGATTGCCTCAACGCCTTGATACGGCATGAACCGGCAAGCCTTTTTTGCATTGAGGCAATCCGCCGGAAAAACTTGCGCTTCTGATCTCCTGGCGCCCTGAAGTATGAAGACAACAGGCGCCGGGCAGCCCTACGGTCGGATTCAAGGGCGCCTGCCATGAGTCTTTTGATCTTTTTGATGTCAGGCTTATGTTCCATGGCTATCCCATTTATCATGAAACGGCCGCGATTAAAATCGTCTGTGAATATAACACGCTGGGTGCGCGAGCGTTTTCCTTATGGCCGATGCACAAAGGGAATTATTCAATGATGATGGCTTTTACAAGTCCATCATGCTTGTTTCACTTCACCGACGTCGGTGAAGTGTTTTTCGCAGGGGCGGGGTTTACCCCCGCCCGTTTTGCAGAATGCAGGTTATACCGGCGCGATGGTGTAAACACACAAAGTGTGTCCTGCAATCCAGACAAGTCCAAGAATATGTGCTTAAATATTATTCATAACTAAATCGCGCAGTACGGAATAATTTGCCTTCCCCAAAACAAGCTTTTCCCGCAATGAGATTTTTTATAAACTTTCATGATTAGTGGCAATCACCCCCGAGCATGAAAACAAGGCTGTTTCTCATCCCGACCCTGGAGGTGTTTTCACGGTAAATTTATGATCCCCTGCTTGATGCAACAGATTGCCGGCAAAGCACAATGGTATGCGGAAAAACAGACGCCGATACATGTATCTGCTTGATTTAGGGGAAAAATATTGACATATTCGATTTTATGATAAAGGAAAAAAATCGTATTTATCGCCAAGTGATACAAAAAGTATATTTTTTTAAGTAGGGAGTTCTCCTTGTGAATCAGGCCGGTAACAGATCTTGCATCCTCTTGTTTTTATTTTTCCTGTTTCCATGGATGCTGTTTACCGCTCCCCTTACATATGCCTCCGGGATGCCGGTTCGGGTGGCTGTATATGACAATCCCCCTCTGCTTTTTTTCGATCATAATACACAAAAAGCGTCCGGCTTTACGGCCGACCTCCTTGAGGCTTCGGCACGGCTTCATGGCTGGGAACTGAAATATATTCCCTGCAATTTTCCAGACTGTATAGACAAGCTCAGGAAAAAAGAAATAGACATCCTTCCCGCTGTTGCATACAGCCAGGCAAGAGAAAAATATTTATCCTTTTCCAGCCAGACTATACTTGTAAACTGGGCTATTTTCTGGACAAGGAAGGATGAAAAAATAGATTCGCTGTTTGACCTGGACGGCAAGAAAATCGCCTTGCTCAGGAAAGATGTTTATGCTGAAAAGTTTCTGCAACGTTCCCTGTCTTTAGGTCTCATATGTGATTCCATTTTTTTTGATACATACGACCAGGTGCTTTCAGCCGTCATATCAGGTTCGGCTTTTGCCGGCATCACGAACCGACTCTACTCTCCTTCTGAAGCGGTCAAAAACAAAGTGACTCCATCCGGGGTAATCTGCTGTCCCATCGAACTCAAATTCGCCGCGCCTCAAAACACATTAAAACCTATTTTATCAATAATAGATGAAGATATCGCCTCATGGAAACAGGATGCATCATCTCCTTTTTTCAAGGCGCGGAAAAAATGGGGCATAATTCCTGTAGTAAAAAACAAGCTTCCCGCATGGGTAGCCTGGCTTCCATGGATAGCTTCGGCTTTCCTGATCTGCGTCCTTGTCATTATCCTTTTTTTAAATGCAAAAATCAGGGAAAAGAACAAGCGCCTGGCCGAGGCTGTATCTCTACTTGAGACTGCCGAGGCAGAAGCAAGAAAAAGGGAGGCCTATGTCAGGGAGATATTCGATTCCCTCAACGATTTTCTATATGTCCACGACCTTTCCGGCAACTTCATAGAGGTAAACGCTGCTGTTTTAAGGGCCCTGGGCTATGCAAAAAAAGACTTTGAAGGGCTCAACCTCAAGGGGCTTGTCCCTGAAAAAGATAAACCAGGGGTACAAGAATACCTGGAGCGTATCGTAAAAAACAAGAGCGAACGCGGTATAATGAGAATACTTACGACTGGCGGTAAGATACTGATAATTGAGTATTATAATATTCTTGTATCTGATAAAAAAGGGAGACCTGTTGCAGTACGCGGAGTATCAAGGGATATAACCGAGTCTTACCGCATGCAAAAGGAGCTTGCAAAAAGCGAGGAAAAGTTCAGAACAATCCTCGAATCCATGCAAGACGGGTATTACGAGGTCGATCTCGAAGGCCATCTCACCTTTTTCAACAAGGCCCTTGCCCGCATTGTAGGCTACAATGAAAAAGAGCTAAAAGGAAAAAGCTGCAAATTGTTCATCGATGAATCTGAAGTCAAAAAGATAACAGATGCTTTCAACCGCGTGTTCATGTCCAAAAAACCCCTGAAAGCCTTCAACTGGCAGCTTATCAGAAAAGACGGCCGGCCCATAGTAGTGGAGACGTCCATATTCCTTATAACAGATAAAAAAGGAAAGCCAACAGGCTTCCGCGGGCTGGTAAGAGACATATCTGACAGATTAGAGGCTGAAAAACGGCGCAAAGAGCTTGAAGAACAGCTTCTCCAGGCCCAGAAGTTAGAGTCCATAGGAACCTTGGCAGGCGGCATCGCCCATGATTTCAACAACATACTCTTCCCTATAATCGGATATACCGAGATGGCGGCAGAGGAACTGCCCAGGGATCATCCTGCAAGGTTGTATCTCGACGAGGTGATCAAGGCTGCCCACAGGGCAAGGGACCTGGTGAGGCAAGTCCTTACTTTCAGCAAGGCTGAAAACGGGCATCCTGCTGACGCTATATACCTGCAATCGTTTTTGGCCGAAAACATCGATCTTTTAAAAAAAACAATCCCGGCCAACTACATGATTATCACAAGGATCGATCCGGAGGCAGGGCCGGTAAGGATATCGCCGTCCGCTTTCCAGCAGATCATTATGAATCTGTGCATAAACGCCTATCACGCCATGGAGCAAATGCCCGATGGAAAGATATCCATATCCCTTGAGCCGGTCAATGTCACACCTGAAAACATGAAAACCCACGGGCAGATCTCTCCTGGTGCCTATGTCAAACTCACAGTTGAGGATACCGGAGAAGGAATATCCCCCTCTATGCTTCACAAAATATTCGAACCGTATTTCACTACCAAGCCCCAGGATAAAGGCAGCGGACTTGGCCTTTCAGTAGTATACGGAATAGTGGAAAAGATTGGAGGCAGAATCTTTGTAACCAGCAAACCGGGATGTGGCACCCGTTTCGATATATACCTGCCGGTAGCAGAGGAAATCCTTGAGAAAAAAACGCAGCCCGAATTACCTGATATTCTGCCCATAGGAACCGAACACATACTCGTGGTTGACGATCAGAACCACATTGCACAGCTATATCGCCAGGTGCTTGAAAAACTCGGCTACAATGTTACGGTGCGAACCAGCAGCATAGAGGCTCTTGAAGCATTCAGGCACAATCCCCACAACTTCGACCTTGCTGTAATAGACTATTCTATGCCCAATTTGAACGGTCTGGAACTTGCCCGCGCCATGAAAGAAATCAGGCCGGACATTCCCGTTATCATCTGCACCGGGTACAGCGACATGGTATCAAAAGAAAAGCTTAAAAAAGGAGACATAGACGATTTCCTGATGAAACCGGTTGCCAGAAACCAGCTTGCTGTCACGGTCCGGCAGATACTCGACGAAAAAACAGCAAAGTACGATGCTGCAAGGCCGGAAAAATGACGCCTTCACATTCAAGACCGGAAATGGAGGAAAACATGACAGATGATTCCACAACAAAAATCCCCGTCCTTGTTGCTGATGATGAGGCCGCTGTAAGGAACATGCTGAAAACCGCCCTGGAAAGAGCTGGATTTGATTGCAGGGTGGCAGCAAGCGGCAAAGAAGCATTGACGCTCCTGGAACAAAGACCTGCCGAGGTCATTATAACAGATATCCGCATGCCAGAGATGGACGGAATAGAATTGCTCTACAGGGTAAAGGAAAAATTTGATTCAGACGTTATGGTCATCACCGGCTTTACGGAAAAATTCAACTATGAAGACGTGGTGTCAGCAGGAGCAGCGGACTTCATACCCAAGCCAGTCGGGCTGAAGGAGCTTGTGATCCGCTTAAAAAGGGTCTTGAGGGAACGCGAAATAAAAAAGGAGCGCGACAGGATAAACGAGGCCCTCTCCCACATCGTGGAAAAACTCAAGCATACGGTTGACGAACTGGAAAAGGCCCACAAGGACCTGGAAGATGCCTACCTGGACACCATAAACCGCCTTGTTATCGCTGCTGAATTCAAGGACGAAGATACCGGAGACCACATCGTACGGATGAGCAGGTATTCGACACTACTTGCAGAAAGGGCCGGGCTTTCTGCTTCCACGGTAAAACTTATACGCTATGCTTCGCCCATGCATGATATCGGGAAAATCGGAATCCCTGACAACATTCTCCTGAAGCAGGGCAAACTTACCAAGGAAGAATTCGAAATGGTAAAAACCCACACCACCATAGGGGCTTCCATCCTGGAAAATGCAAAGGCGGATGTCTTGAAAATGGCCTATGAAATAGCCCTTACCCACCATGAACGCTGGGACGGCAGCGGGTATCCCCATGGCCTGAAAGGAACAGATATCCCGATTTCCGGCAGAATCGTGGGGCTTGCAGACACCTTCGACGCCCTGACCTCGGCAAGACCATACAAACCACCCTACCCCATGGATGTGGCAATAAAGATCATCTCAAACGACAGCGGCACCAAATTCGATCCCGCCATTGTGGAAATTTTCCTGGATAACATAGACAGGATCAGGGAAATTAAAGAAGAGATAAACGGGCCTGAATCTGTGAACCTTCATGATTTCGTATGGAGCGAGCGCGACAGGGCAGAGGGAATCGACAAGGCGGTGGGTATGTAATCCGTATCCCCGGCAAGAACAGATACGTTACATGCCTGTTTGGAAACCCGGGGCCAAGGCGTCAGTCAAAAAGATCGCATTCCCTCCATGCGGAATGCATCGGGAAATACAGACCGGTCTTTACCGGCCTCGGATCGATCATTCTCATCAAACGGGCATAGACCGACAGCTGGCGCCGGTAACGCAAGACCTCCTGATCCAGGAACCGTTCCAGATCAGATCCTTCATGTATGCTGCTTTTGAAGTCTATCACCCAGCGTATCCCTTGCTCATCCACGAATGTCCTGTCTATAACCCCATCATAAAGCCTGTTTTCCAGGAAACCGGACACCGGGAACTCGGTGGCGGAACATTTACGGGCTGAAACTATCCATTGCCCCACCGGATCTTCCAGGGTCTTTTTCAATGCCGTAACAACCATGCCGAGGGCTTCTGCTATCCTGCCGGGTTCGATCCCCACACTTTCCAATTCCGAACGGATCGAGCCGATTTGCGAGTCTATAATCCCGGCGTCATGGACCTGGAGATCCATGTTGCAAAGGGCTGCAAGCCTCCTGTGGACAACGATTCCAATCCTTCTTATGGTTTCGCCAGCCCAGTCAAAGACCGGGCCGGGCTCGGGATTCAATGTAACAGCTTCGGCATTCATACCTGTTTCCGGAGGTTTGACTCCCGGCGGCAGGCCGGATGGCTGCCACAAGGCAGGAATACGCCGTAACACCGGCATGCAAGGCTCTCTTTCCTTTTTCCCCGTTTTCCCTGGATCGCTGGATTCAAGGTTTGCAAATTTATCACAGACAACCGGCCATAAAAGCGACAGCAATGACCCGGGCGGAGCTGCTGGTTCTCCTGTTCTTGTATTTGTCTGCGCATTGGCCACGATATATAATCTGCGCCTTGCCCTTGTTACAGCAACGTATAAAAGCCTTCCCTTTTCATATTCTCCCTTCTGCTTCTGGATCCATGCGATATAATCATAAATGGAATCGCCTTTCTTATCGAAAGCCGCGGGCAAAGCGCCAAGCAGCAGGCCGGGCTGTGATCCCCCGAAAACCTCCTGCCAGCGGAACATGGGACGGCTGCCTGGTGGAGGAGTCTTGTGCACGCCGCACAGAATAACCGTGTCGAACTCAAGCCCCTTTGCCTTGTGCATGGTCATAACCTGGATTCCGGCCTCCTTTTCCGGCCTGCCCTGGGCCCGGAGCAGGGCCAGAGCATCCTGGAATTCCTCCGGGTCATGAATCGGTTTTTCCGGGTAGTTTGATTCGAGAAAATCGAAAAACGCCCCGGCCTCGCTTGCCGCCTCGGGATAATCATAGGCTATTGGCCCCCCAAGGGCTGTCCAGGCCTCGTTTATGACGCGCAAAAACGGAAGCCGCCCAAGACAGTTGACAGCAGTTGAAATGATCCGGCCGACCCTCCCGGCCCTGGCCCGTCCATCAGCAGAAAGGGATGCAAGAATGTCGTTATCCGTAATTGCGCTGAATATGGTCCTTGACCGGTCAGATGCAAGCAAATGGAGATCGGAAAGGGAAAGACCACACCACGGCGCTCTCATCACCGAAAGCCAGGCAGCCCTGTCACAAGGGCTGGATATCGCCCTGGCAAGAGCCGCCAGGTCCATGACACAGGGCCTTTCCGAAAGCGGATCAATCTCCACAGCCATGCAATCCAGACCAGCTTGTTTCAAAAGCCCCAGCACAGGAGGAAGGTGGGACCTGGCCCTTACAAGGATTGCTATACTCTGATCCGAATCCAGGGCCCGGGCTTCCCTGATGCAATCGAAAACAGCTCCTGCCTCGGCTGCTTCGTCCGCATCCACGAGCGGGACTATCCTGACAAAGGAGTCTGCCTCATGCGGCAACACCGGCTCGAACCGGGCATATGCCACACCCCCGCGGGCAGGATCGTCTTTTTCCGGCATAATCAATGGAAAGAAACTGTTTGCAAACTCTATGACAGCCGGATCAGATCTGAAGTTTGCAGAAAGCACCAGGGGCACAAGGGGAAGATTATCTGATATGCCGGCCTCCCTGGCCAGGGCAAAAAGACCGACTTCAGCCTCCCTGAACCCGTATATGGACTGCATTGGATCGCCCACAGCAAAAAACGTACGGCCGTCTCCAGGGGTCCACCCCGCCGTGAGCCGGGAAAACAGTTCGAACTGGGAAATGCTTGTATCCTGGAATTCATCTGCAAGTATATGGGAAATCCTGTAATCGAGCATCAATCCCAGGTCCGTGGGATCATCGGCTGATCCGAGGGCCCTTTGGGCGGCCATTGCGACCTCGGCAAAATCGGTCCCGCCCTCCCTGGCGAAAACCAGTCTCAATTCCGCCGCAGCCACGAGCAGGACTTCCAGCAGGGTGGCGATCAGGCTCCACTGCTCATCCGAATACGCGGGTAAAGGCAGGCAGCGTATATAATGAAGCAATGGTATCGCACCAGGTAAATCATCAACCCTTTTGAGCAGATCCTGAAAATCCTTTTTCCTGTATTCAAAAAGTCTTTTCTCTTCAGGCGACCTCCCCGAAGAAGGGGGCGGAAACCCTATGTTCCTGTTCACGCTCTTTCGCGTGGTCCCGTTTCTGGTCAACAACAGCTCGGCTATGCCCAGCCATGCCTTCAAATCATCCTCAGAAACACCCGGCATTTCTTCAATACCTTCAAGATGAGCTATGGGAGACTCCTTTTCGCCCCCTGTCTTATATTCAGGCGGAAGGTTGCGTGCAGCATGCCTTGCCGCCTCGAGAATACGCCCTTCAAGCTGCGAAGGAATGGACTCCCTGGCCGCCTCCAGGCTCCGGGCCACCAGGATTTTAAGGAAGGATTCAAGCCTGTTGCGCCACAGCCCGGGATCCTTGCGTATCCCTATGAAACGGAGCCACTGGTCCCTTCTTGCAAGCATCCTTGCAATCAGTCTTTCGACGCGGTCGATCCGGTTGTCCATATGCTTGCAAAAAAAGGCCACAGATCCGGATATGCCGTCATCTTTTTCTTCTATGCGGTTGATGGTCCTTTGAGCCGCCTCCCTGTAACAAGGCCATGGATTTTCTATTATTTCTGCTCTCATTCCCATGCCTGACCCCAGGGGGCTCCTCCTTGCAAGGTATGCGCAAAAAGCATCTATGGTCATGACCTGCAGGCGGTTGGGATTTTCAAGAAGCCCCCAGCCGTACCTTTGATCCTGCTTCAAGGCGAGGCGAGCAAGCTCCCAGGTCTGCCTGGCATGGTCAGGCCCTTGGGGTGGTGGACCCTGGGCATCACGCATGGCGCCTGTTATGCGGGTTTTCATTTCCGAGGCGGCCTTGCGGGTAAAGGTTATCGCAAGGATCTCCTCGGGCCGCGACACAACAGACAGCAGCTTGAGAAACCGCAAGATGAGCAAACCAGTCTTGCCGGACCCGGCCGGGGCCTGCACAATGAATGACCTGCTTATATCCAGGGCTTCGGTTCTCACCCCGTGATCGGGTATATTGATATGATTGTTAAGCGTCATTTCAGGCTTCCGCTTCAAATGGTTGAATTCTGCTCCCCCCGCATTTCCCCTATTGCATGTATTCGATCTCCTTGATGCGGCAAACGGGTTTCACCACACAATTCCTGCATACCTTTGGATCAGCCGGGGATATAGTGGCGTTGCCTCCAGTAAAATCACGCGCAAGACCCGCTATGAGTTCCTCCCACTCCCTTTTCAGTTCATCCATTGCCGCATGGCCCGGCCCTTCTCTTAGCCGGGTGACGTCAAAAACATTTCCGGGCACAATGGACACATCAGCCGCAACACCTGAGAACCGCATCGATCCAGGATCGATATGGGCGAACAGTACGGCTGAGACAGGCTTTTCCATGTTCACTGCATAAAATGGAAGCTGTGGGGATAAAAAACGACTCGCAAACCATTCCCTGTAATCCGCCTGTCCTGTCTTGTAATCGATTATTGCATAGCCTTTGCCATCTATGTAGTCGAGCCTGTCACACTTACCCGATATCAAAAGCCCGCCCACAACAGCCTCGATATCTGTTTCAACATGGACCACATTGAAATCAGGGCGGCCGCATTCGTGCTCCAGCCATTTTACCAGCAGGGCGGTGATCCTTTCAGCCTCGAGCCGGGCGAACCTGCCTCCTGCAAGGGCGGGACAGAACCTGGCAAAACCTGTGACAGCCTCCTGTACAAGTCCGGATACGTATTTTTCAAGCCTTGCCGAGGAGAGCATCCCTTCCAGTCTTTTACGGGTCTTTGTCTCCCGCCAGAACCGGGCAAGAACCTGGTGCACAATCGTCCCCCTGTCTGCAAAATCCGGCCAGACAGAGGGCGTCTCCAGTGCCTCGGCATGCAGCCTGTGGAGGGCGAACGCCCTGAAAGGGCATACGGCCTGGTCTGCCAGAATCGATGTCCCGCCCTTGATATCTTCTCCGGATTCAATGCGCGGCGCATTGTCAACACTAACAGACTCGATCCGGCCCAAAAACGCATCGCAAAGCGCCTTTACCCGGTCCGCGGGGGGGTAAGCAAGGAGGCTTGCTGCTTCTTGTTTCGGGATATCCCGAATAAAGGGGCTCGGTTCGAGCATGGCGTCTCCTTCGAACAGATGATGGCTGTATATGATCCTCTTGCACGAACCTTCAATGCGCTCGATGATTTTCCGGCAGAATTCGAGTTCCCTGTTGAAGCTTGAATGGGGCATCTTTTTTTCCTTCTGGATGGACAGCGGAATGAATGGATTGGGCCGGGGGGGCGGAGGCCATGCATCAGCATGCATACCACCGATCCACAGGATGTCGAATTGCTGCCCTGCGGCCTCGAGTATCCCGCAGACCTCCATGGCGCTTTCGTTTCCCTCGGGCTGAAACAGGGTATCTTGCGCCATGCCGGTAAAAACGTCCACTGCCCGGCCAAGCCCCATTGTTTCGCTTTGCTGACCTATGCCGGAAAACTCATACAAGAGATTTTCAACAGCGCAACAGAGCTGGTATGTGTCGCTGTCGTTGGATTCTTCATCGCCTGCAATTGTTTTCCAGAATATCTTTGAAAAAAGCTCCGCCCACTTGGCAGGGCTTTGCCGGGTGGATAGCAAAGCAGCGGTTTCATTACACCAGGCAAGTATCCGGGCAAGAATCCCAATGCCTGAATTTTGTTCGTTGAAGAGATCGGCTGCACGGGCGGCATCTGACAAACTCCAGTCTTTCCTGCGGCAATTCCTGATCCAGACGTCGAAACACGCCCTGCCCTCTGTTTCCCCGGCAGCGCCTTTGAGGCATGGATGCCGCACCAACTCGCAAAGTTCACTTGTGCTGAACCCGGAAATCATACCTGAAAGGAGCCTGCACAGAAGGGAGACAGCAGGGGTTTGCCCCAGGGCGGGAGCGGCGCTTATATTGAAATCTTTTTCTCTTGTCAGCCTCGGAACCAAAAGCTCACCAGGATAAAAAACCTCGTGAAATATCCTTTCCGCCCTTTCTCTTATACCTGCCAGATCCGTGAAAACGACACCGGTTCTTTCGCGCTTTCCTGATTCATACATCATCCTGGCAAAAGTGGCCGCCGCCCTGATCTCATCATCCCTGCCCGGAAACTCCAGCCTGTGTTTTTCAGGTTTCTCCTTTCTGCACACGGCCTGGAACACATGGATTCCCCTCTTATTCATGGTGGAAAAGAGAAGCTCTTTGCAGGGGGTGATATCGTCAAAGCCAACCAGGAAAACCGGGCCGGAAAAACTCAAGTTCCTTTGCTCTATGGCTTCGGCAACAAGGGATGTCAGGCTTGCTGCCGGAATCCATCCGGATTCCGCGGTATACCGGGAAAAAAGTTCATACCAGCGGGCGAATGCCCGGTGCTCGGGCAATGACCCTGAATCCAGGCTCCCGGGATCAACCATGTATTCGAGACACAGATCGAATGCTTCTTTGACGCTTTTGGCTGTGACACGGGTTTCTGCTATATCTTGCGCTTCCTTTTTCAGAATGGATTCCCAGACAAAAAGCTCTGCCTGGGCGGAAAGTATCTTTGAAGGGAGACGTCCTGATGTGCAATACCGCCACTGGTCCGTAAAAAAACGCTTTATCCATGCATCATAGGGAAGTATGTCCGCCGGGTGCCATGCCGTTTCACCAGCCTCTTTGTGAAAGAGCTTTTCGGACTTCCTGAGTCTCCTTGAAAGGCGCCGGTTTACGGTGACAATGACAGCGGTTTCAGGCAGACCCTCGAATATCGATTCCTGCGGCACTTGTTCGAATCTCAAGGCGCCTCCTTATTTTTTTTCGGCGAATACTGATCAAGCTCTTGCATGCGCACTTGACATGGAGGGATAATCAGTAGAAAAGTATAAAAAGAAAAACACCCCGTAAAATTAAATCCGAAAAAGAACTATAGGTCATCATGCACTACATTTCAATCCTCGAAGCAGCCATGGAAGCTGCAGCGGGAAAATACGATCCCGAAAAGAGAAAGAAGCTGGTGGCGGACTGGGAAAGGCTCTACCGGGTCTTTATCAGGCCCGAAGACGAGGCATGCAAAGCCACTCTTATAAAATACATGGAGCAGATACTGTTCGGGCTCCACGAGTTTTTAAAAAAGCACGTTGGCATAACCGAGGAAAAAAGCCTGCGGGAACTGGCGGAAAAGTTCAAGGAGACCCGGATCAATGAGTATCCGGAAAAGAAACTCGCAGAGGTCATAACCTGCCTCATAAACGATATAGCCCCTCTTGCTGTAAACGTTGCATCCCCGTATTTCATCGGCCACATGACTTCTGCCATCCCCTTTTTTATGGTTCATTTGAGGACCATTGTAACAGCCCTTAACCAGAATGTCGTAAAACTCGAAACATCCAAGGTGGTTTCAGTCATTGAAAAACAGGTTCTCGCAAAGATCCACCGCCTGGTTTACGGGTTTAGCGATGATTTTTATAAAGAACATGTCCAGAATACCGAGACCACTCTCGGGGTCTTCACCGAGGGAGGCACCACGGCCAATCTTACGGCGTTCTGGGCCGCAAGGAACCGCCTGTTTGCTCCCAAAAAGGGTTTTGCCGGTGTGGAGGCAGAGGGGATGGCCGCGGCGTTTAAGGCATACAACATAGACAGGTGCGTGATCCTTGTTTCAAGGCTGGGCCATTATTCCCTGCGAAAGGCCGCGGGCCTTATAGGTATTGGAAACGAAAACGTCATCCCCATAGAAACTGACGGCAACTACAGGATTAACATAGGTTCCCTGCAAAAAACATTGAGGAGGATCGAAAAAGGACCAGAAAAAACCGCTATCCTGGCAATTGTGGGAGTGGCGGGCGCGACCGAGACCGGAACAGTAGATCCCCTTGACATGCTGGCGGACATATGTGCGGACCGCGGCATACACTTTCACGTGGACGCGGCATGGGGCGGCCCGACCTTGTTCTCACCCAAATACAGGCCCCTCCTTGCAGGGATAGAAAGGGCGGATTCGGTAACCATAGACGGTCACAAGCAGTTTTACATGCCCATGGGTTGCGGAATGGTATATTTCAAGGATCCCAAGGCGTTAGATACCATCGCGTACCATGCCAACTACGTCAACCGGCCGGGGTCCGTGGATCTAGGTATAAAAAGCCTTTCGGGCTCCCGTGAGGCGACATCACTTATCCTGGATTCAGCTCTCAAGATAATGGGGGCAAAGGGATATGCCCTGCTCATAGAACACGGCATAGATACAGCCGCAAAATTCGCAAAGGAGATAGAAAAGAGGCCCGATTTCCAGCTCGTCACAAGGCCGGTATTAAACATCCTTACCTACAGGTTCTGCCCCCCCGCTATCCAGGAGTACATGAAAAAAGCGACACTGCCGGAAAAAAGGCGCATCAACAGGGAACTGAACCTGTTAAACAGGGACCTTCAAAGGATACAAAGGGAAGCCGGCAACAGCTTCGTCTCCAGGACCACCCTGAGGGCTAACCATACTATTCCCGACGATATAGTCGTGCTCCGCGCCGTTATAATGAACCCCATGACCAACATGAAAATATTAAATGAAATACTCGATGAGCAGGAAGATATAGTAAAAAAGCGGCTTTCCAACCGGATCCCCGCCGTATAAGCCGCTTTTCACTCCCTGGTCCGTAAGCTTTAATAATCAGCGCCAATCACGCATGGACTTAAAAACACGTCTATTTTTACCCGGCCCTGGAAGTTGTTTTTCACAGTAATTCGGGCCGCCTATCCAGACAATACAGCCTCCTTTCCCGCGCTCAAAGCCTTCTGGTTCACTTCATGAAACGCCGGCCTGGTAAGCCTGAGAAGAGCATCGCGCACGGCCTCCTCTGAAACCGGAAGAATCCCGGTTGCCACAAGGGCTCCGAGCAGAACCATGTTGGTGGCAAGTATATTCCCGGCATCCGCGGCGCGCCCGGTGGCATCGAGAGGGATCAGCCGCTCTATCTTTGACTCAATCATGGAGATGATCTTTTCCACAGCGGGATATTCTCCCCTGCCTATTGAAACAGTAAAAGGCGGCAGCGGCGAGGTGTTGGTGATCACAGTGGCGTTTTTTCGAGCCCGCCTTATAGCCCTTAAAGTCTCCAGCGGCTCGAATCCGACAAGGAGGTCAGCCTCTCCGTCAGATATTATGTTGCTTTCAGCCCTGCCGAATACCATGGCGGACTCGACCACACCGCCGCGCTGGGCCATGCCGTGAATCTCGCTGTACCTGACAGGAATACCGGATGCAAGCGCGGCTTCTCCAAGTATACGGGAGGCAAGAAGGTTCCCCTGGCCTCCAACTGCAACAATAACCAAGCGTATGGTTTCCATATCTATATTCCCCTTTGAACTTGAACGTAACAGGAATAACCCGGCGCCAGGCTGGATTTCAGCTGAATAAGAATCATCTTATCATCTTGGAGCAGGAGATATGGCCTTTTCCGGGCAAATCTGGGCGCAGACAGAGCAGCCGGAACACAGGGCCGGGTCGATCCTGACCCTTTCGTTCTCTATGTAGAACGCCGGGCAGGCCAGCTCGTTTATGCATACCCTATGATTCTTGCAGCGATCAGTCACCATGAACGGCCGCGGTTTTTTCTTCTTGATGTTTCTGGCAAGAAGGACGCAGTCCTGCTTCGCTATCACCACGGAAACGCCCTCGAATTCAACCGCTTCCCTTATGGCGTCGATACTCTTTTTCACATTATAAGGCCGAATGGTTACAACATGGGGAACCCCGATCCCCCTGACAAGATCCTCGATCTTTACCTGCCTGCAATCCTCCAATCCCATGATGCTGGTATCGACCCCCGGATGGGGCTGGTGCCCGGTCATGGCGGTCGTCTGGTTGTCGAGAATCACAAGGGTCAGGTCGTGATTGTTGAATACGGCATTTACCAGGCCGGGTATGCCTGAATGGAAAAAGGTGGAATCCCCGATAAAAGAGACCACCTTATCCTTGCACGACAAGGAAAAACCGCATCCCGTGCCTACAGACGAACCCATGCAGATCAGAAAATCCCCGCATGACAGGGGAGGGAGAAAACCAAGGGTATAGCACCCTATATCGGTGGGGCGTATGTTCGCCATCCCTTCAAGGGCGCGGTTTACGGCATAGAAGACCGCCCTGTGGGAGCAGCCCGCACACAGGTTCGGCGGGCGCTGGGGAAGATCCGGAATATCAGACGTGTCGACGGGCTGTGGAGGATCATAGGGGATGGAAAAAAACCTGGCGCAGACCCTGCGAACCATCCCGGGATCGTATTCAAACAATACAGAAAAGAGATTTTCCTCATCCTTGCCCGCGATGGGTATGGTTATTCCGGCTTTCTGCGCAACCGATCTTATGTATTCCTCCATGTAGGGCTCCCCTTCCTCCACCACCAGGACCTTTGTACACCCTTGGAGAAAACTTGTTATCAGGCTGTCTGGCATGGGATGTGAAAACCCGATTTCAAGCAGCCTGACCTTGTCGGTTATACCCAGGTCGGCCACCGCGTCCTTGACGTAATTCCTGCTCACACCGTTTGCGACTATACCAAATGGCCCGCTGCCCGTGATCCGGTTGTATCCTGATTCTTCAGAAAGCAACCTGGCTTCTTTTATTTTTCCTACCAGCCTCTTGTGCAAGTTTCTGGATACCGCAGGAACCGTGACCTTGGAAAAAGGATCCTTTTCAAAGGAGCCGCTGGTAACGGGTTCTGCGAGCTTGCCTAGACGCACAGGACCGGTTCCATGATTGAGCCGGGTTGTTGTGCGCAGGATCACCGGAAGCTTGAGGCGGGCCGACAGATCAAAAGCGGCCCTGGTCATTTCAAGGGCTTCCTGGGGGGTTGCAGGTTCAAGCATGGGAAGACCTGAAAGCCTGGCGTAATACCTGTTATCCTGCTCGTTCTGGCTCGAAAACATGTAGGGATCATCCGCCGATACCACCACCATCGCGCCGGTCACCCCCACGTAAGCAAGGGTCATCAATGCGTCGGCAGCGACGTTAACGCCTACGTGCTTCATGATCGCCATGGATTTGAGCCCGCTGTTCGCCGCCGCTGCCGCGACCTCGAGAGCCACCTTTTCGTTGGTGCTGTACTCGAAGTAAATATCCGTCTCCTTTGCTATCTGGAAAAGGTTGGCGGATATCTCGGAAGACGGAGTTCCAGGATACGTGGCGGCCACCGCCAGCCCGACTTCAAGGGCGCCGCGAACAACAGCCTCGTTTCCCATCAAAAGAAGTTTTTTTCCCTCTGGTTCCTTTACAAGTTTATGCATGGTCTTGTTCCCCGGTTTCGTGCATCTGAACTTTCATGATTGTCAGCAATGACGGCTTCGTAAACTTTCATGATTAGCAGAAATCACCCCCGGGCATGAAAACAAGGCTGTTTTTCGCCCCGACCCTGGAGGTGTTTTCACGGTAAAGTCCATCATTCATAGCGACTATTTATTTTATTTAAAATTATGGATAGTTATCCCAACGGCTCTTGCCCTGTAAAGCAATTTTTTTAACCGGGGCTAAACCGCCCTCGGCCGGTTGATGGATTTTTTTGCGAGTCCATCAGAGTTCTTCACAAACAAACGCGGAAACCTGATCTATGGAATACGCATCACAAAACAGCATGACAAGCCGGTCGACTCCCAATGCGCAACCCGCCGCCTCGGGCATGGCCGGCAGATCGGAAAGAAACTCCCCAGGCATCGGCAAAACAGCCTGCCCCGTTTTTTTTCTTCGCTCCAGTTCACACACAAAGGCTTGCTTTTGTTTTTCAGGATCATTCTGCTCGAAAAAACCGTTTGCAAGCTCCATCCCGCCTGCAAAAAGCTCGAAACGCAGGGCCTGCGATGGATTGGACGGATCCCGCCTGGCAAGGGGGCTTCTTTGCGCGGGAAAGCCTGTCAAGAAAACCGGTGTGCCGGCATACTCCCTTGCAATTCCCGGCTCCACCAGAAAGGCCATTGCCTCGTCAAAGTCACCCGAGCAAAGGGCCTGGTCCATGGATTTTTTGCAAAACCGCTCAAAAGCATCATCCAGTCTTATTTGCGGCCACGGCGGAGCAAAATCTATCTCTATTCCCTGGTACTCAATCAAATGACTTCCAGAAACCATGAGGCAGACCGCAGAAACAAGATTCTGGACGTGATGCATCAGGTCCTGGTGATCCCAGCCCGCGGCATACCATTCGAGCATGGTGAACTCGGGAAGATGAAGCCGGCCGCGTTCCCCTTTCCTGAAGACCCGGCAGATGGTGAAAATCCGGTCATATCCCGATGCAAGCAGCCTTTTCATGCAGAGTTCAGGAGAAGTCTGAAGGTACCAGCCCTCGCTTTCAAAGGGCTCGATAAAAGGCTCCGGCGCAGGTGCCGGAATGCGGACCGGTGTCTCAACCTCCAGGAAACCGTCATGGGCCAGCGTCTTTCGAAGCGCTGCTGTCACCCTTTGCCTGGTTTGCAGGTTTGCTGCTATTTGAGCCCTTCTGGATCTGCTGCTGGATATAGAGCGCTCCCCCCTTTTCATCGCCTCTTTACCAGGTAGGCATCCTCGGGACGGTCCTGCAGGATCGCCATGTCATACTTGCGCATATCTGCGGTTTCAAACCACTGGTGCCCTGTCTTTTGG
Source organism: uncultured Desulfobacteraceae bacterium (assembly GCA_964451355.1). Classification (GTDB taxonomy): domain Bacteria; phylum Desulfobacterota; class Desulfobacteria; order Desulfobacterales; family Desulfosalsimonadaceae; genus CAYVIE01. Next base: position 20,155 of record CAYVIE010000005.1, on the reverse strand, counting down.
CATTCTTCACAAGCGCCCCTGGGTATGTGTATACACAAGACATGGCGCCCTGTGTCAGCCGACGAATCGATCTTGTATGCCCCGCTGCAGTCCCGACAGATCGAGAGAGTCTCTGTCTGGACCTCGTATATCCCGTCGGTATCATAAAAGATGTTTCTCCGCCTTTCCTCGACTATCTGATCTTCCATCAGCTGTTGCCTGAGGCGCTCGCGTTCGTCCCAGATTCCGAGCACCTCGTCGCAGATCCGTGCTATGGCGTCGGTGACATGCGCGGGCTGGCGGATCGCTTCCGCGTCATAATCGGGTTCAGCGACATGGCTGTAGTCGATGCCGGCCATGGCAAGAAGAATCCCTACGTTCACATAGGGCAGGGCGCCCTCGATTGAATAGCCTCCTTCCAGGACCGCGATGTCAGGGGAAAGAAGCTCGGTAAGCTCTGCGTATCCACGCGCTGAAAAGTTCATGTTTGTAAGCGGATCCGTAAAATGATTGTCCTGGCCTGCCGAATTGATGATGATTTCGGGCTGGAAATCCGAAAGAATTGGCAATACCGCATTTTTTAAAGCATATAGGAATCCTTCTTCGGACGTGTGCGGGGGAAGGGGTATGTTGATGGTGGTCCCCGCTGCCGTGGGGCCGCCTATCTCCCGGGTGAAACCCGAACCGGGATACAGGGTCCTTCCATCCTGGTGGATAGAAATGAAAAGGGTGTCCGGGTCATGCCAGTATATGTCCTGGGTCCCGTCTCCATGGTGACAGTCGGTGTCAACGATGGCAACGCGTCCCACTCCGTGGGCCTTGCGAAGGTATTCTATCATGATGGCTTCGTTGTTGATGTTGCAAAACCCCCTGTTGCCATGAACCACGCGCATTGCATGATGCCCCGGGGGTCTGACCAGGGCGAACCCGCAAGAAATCTCTTTTTTCATCAGGGCGTCTGCAATGACCTTCGCGCCTCCGGCACTTATATAATGGGATTCCGTCATGACCGTGTCTTCATCGGGTATGCAGAAATGCACGCGCCTGACATCCGCTATATCGACCAGTTCGGGCTTGTACTCGATAATGCCTTCTATGTCGAAGATCCCCTCCTCCATGATCTGGTCCTGGGTATACAAGAGCCTCTCCTCCCGCTCGGGATGAGTAGGGCTGATGGCCCAATCGAATGCAGGGAAAAAAAGGATTCCAACACGTTGCTTTGCTGTAAGCATATCAGTTACTCCGTATCACCTTTTTCTATGTTTCGGGGAGATCCTCTTTGTTCCTCATATCAACGTGCAGGGCAGGGCCATGATCAACCCTGTGCTTTTGTCAAGCTTGCGGCTATCTGCTCATAGTCAGGGACAAGACCGGGCCTGACCTGCATCCTGACCCGGTAGTTCCTGCCCACGAGCCTAAATCCCCTGACCATGTTGAAAACCATGAATTCAAGAAGATCCGTGTCATCGATGCAAATATCAACACCCTGGCGTTTCGCCTTGTCCCTCAACAGCCTGAAAGCCATCTTTCTGGCATCAGTTTCAGAATAACGGCTGTGGATCGATTCGCTGAATCCCTCTTCAGGCGCAACAGCCTCGCCGGTCGCAGTATCGGCGAAAAGCACCACCTCGCATGTTATCCTTGACAATGCGGTCCCTATGGCATTTGCAACATCCCACTGGGGAACGGTCTCGGTCTTGTATCCGGCAATACTCTCGAAATGCTCTGCAAAATATGGTGCAGGGCCTCCGAGTATCACCAGGTGGCTCGGGGCGACCTTGTGTCCTTCCAGCAATTCCTTGACCGTGTATACCGGCTTGCTGTTAATGTGGGCTACAAAGTCTTCGACCTCCTTTAAAATCATCCTGCATGCCGTATCAAATATCCTGTAGGCGGCAGCTGTTTCAGAGATACCCATGGAAGCAGCAATCCCTGCTATGCCCCTTCTGGCTGCCTCCCTGTCGCCTCCGTCTCCCTTGCCCAGAACAAAAAGCGCGTCTGTCGGAGTGACAAAAGGCCCGCCGTAAGCAAGCGCCGGGCCTTTCCGTTCAGGCCCTATGACGAGCCTTCCATCGGCATACCGGACGCGGCTGTCACCACCGATTCCGATGGACCTGGTATAAAGAGCCCGGATAAGGGTCTTGTAAGGACCTATTTCGATCCCCTGGGGAGCGAGAACCGGTACCTTGTCCACAAGAACAGCCATGTCAGTGGTCGTACCGCCGATATCGAGCACCACCGCCTCGATACCGGAAGGCGCAAAGGCTATCGATCCCATGACGCTCGCAGCAGGACCTGAAAGGATGGACTGGGCCGGGGACTCGATGGATGCATCCAGATCCATGGTGCCACCGTCGGCCTTGAGGATCTTTATGGGAGCCTTTATTCCTTTTTCAGACAGGGATGAGCGGACCGCGGTAAAGAAATTTCTGTGTGTTGAATAAACCGAGGCGTTGAGGTAGGTGGTTGTAATTCTTCTTGGAAAGTTGAAATTGCCGGAACACCTGTGCCCCATGAAGACCTTTTCGAAGCGCCCTTCTATCCGCCGCGCAATGGCGATCTCGTGTGCCGGGTTTCTTGTTGAGAATTTTCCGCAGACACCTACATACCTGATCCCCTCTTTCTCGAGCTGACTTGCGGCCCAGTCCACCTCGTTTTCATCTACCGGCCGTATCTCGCGGCCGCTGTGATCAATGGCGCCCGGCACCACCCTGAAATGATCCCCCACCCTGAAGCTGCCCGGATGTATTCCCGGACCGCCGCAAACGATCATTCCAACGGGAGGGGTATTCCCCGAGACAATAGCGTTTGTGGTCAGCGTGGTGCTCAAGGCCACGTGGGAGACCTGTGAAGGATCGATCCCGCGTGTAACATAGTCCAGGCAGGCCAGAACGGTCTTGTATAAGGCGCTGTCATCTGTGGGAACCTTAATCCGCGATACAAGTCCACCCTTGTCGAGGAGAACCGCGTCCGTGTGGGTACCCCCCACGTCCAGTCCTATGATCATGTCAGATCCTTACTGTATAAGTCTTATGGTCAATGTTCGAAAAGAGAAATTACATAAAAAACGGTAATCTGAAAACCGTTTTGTGTCAACATGTTCATTGAAAGGGTCAAGTCTTCGTTTGACATTATAAATGTTTTTTGTTAAAAAAACATTTCGTTATGAGCCGACCACTGCGCATAGAGTTTTCCGGCGCATGGTATCTTGTCCTGAACCACAGCCGGAAGACACAAAACGCCTTCGATTCGGACGAAGACTGCCAGGAGTTCATAAAACTCCTGAAGGATTCGTCTACCATGTGGAACGTACGTGTCACCGCTTACTGTCTCGTACCGAAACATTACCATCTACTCATACAAACCCCTGAGGCCAACCTTTCAAGATGCATGCGGCATATCAACGGAATATATACCCAGCGTTACAACCGCGCCCATGACACAGACGGATCCCTCTTCAGGGGCCGGTTCAAATGCATCCTGCTCCCCGAAGGACGCTATCTCCTTGAAATGGTTCGATACATACACAGGGAACCGGTCAGGACAGGAATATGTACGAGCGTTGACGAATATGCATGGACCAGCCACAAAGGATATATATCCAGGGCAAGAAAATGGCAATGGCTCCACAAAAAACCGGTTCTTTCATTGCTGGCGGCAAAGGAATCCCAACAGATCCAGGCATATCGTGAATTTGTAAACCAGCCGGATTCGCCTGACATCCTCAAGGTTCTTTCAAAAAAGAAACTGCCGCCCGTTTTAGGGGGAGCCGATTTCATGGAAAAGGTAAAAAAAAGGCTTCTCGACGAAAAATCAGACAAGGGGATTCCCGAGGCGCTTGCCATTGCTCCCCCGCTTGAACGGATCACAGAAGCTGTTTGCGATATTTACAGGATCGATAAGGCCGAACTGATGAAATCAAGAAGGGGGGTCTTCAATGAACCTAGGGGGGTCGCCATATACCTTGCAAGGGTGCTCAGAAAAGAAAGTCTTGAAAATATTGCAAAAGCCTTCGGCATGGCGGGTTTCAGCTCTGCAAGCAGCGCCATCCTCAGGGTGAAAAAACAGATGGCTGCCGACACAAGCCTTCCCCAAAGGATAGAAGAAATCAAAACCGTGATAATGTCATCGGCGTAACATCAAGCAAAGATTAAGATTACATCATCTTTTTCTATATATAAGCCGCCGGGACCTGCCAAAAGGAATTGAAAAGATCATAATGTGGCATATGCTACGCTATCTGAAACAACAAGGAGGCGGAAATGAAAAAAATAATGATAACAGGCGCAACATCCGGAATAGGCCGCGCAGTCGCATTTGAAATGGGAAAAAGGGGATTTGCGCTTGCCCTTGCTGCAAGACGCACAGACAAACTCGAAGAGATAAAAAGGGATATATCGGAAAAATACCCGGATTCACCCGTTGCCGTCCGGAGACTGGATGTCACCCAATATGAGGTTGTTCCCAAAATATTAAGAGAGCTTGCAGGAGAACTCGGCGGGCTTGACATAGTCTTTGCCAATGCCGGAATCGCTCTGGGTGAGCGTGCCGGCAAGGGTGAGTTCGACAAGGCCAGGCGGACCATAGAGGTAAACCTCCTGGGCGCCATGGCAACCATAGACGCAGCAGTAGAATATTTCCTCAACAAAAGAGGGGGTCACATCGTGGGAATCTCTTCGGTGGCGGCCTTCAGGGGAATGCCGAGAAGTTCCGCCTACTGCGCATCCAAGGCGGGAATAGCTATCTACTTAGAATCGCTGCGGGCGGAACTATATGGAAAAAATATTGATATCACAGTGCTTTATCCGGGCTACATAGATACCCCGTTGAACCAGATGCTCCCGAAAAGGCCTTTTGTCATTCCCGTGGAAAAAGGGGCGGCAATAATTGCGGATCTTATTGAAAAACGGGTCAAATCGTCCACTGTCCCTGTCTACCCCTGGAATATAATAGGAAGACTTCTAAAAGTCCTACCCACAGGGGTGGTGGCACGGATGTAAAGCGATTGCTTTAAAGGGGCATTCAGCTTCAAAGAAGATGAACGGGGTAAAGATCAAAAACCTGTTCCATTGCGCACGTTTTTTCCCCCGGTCTTGCAGTAATCAGCTATAACCCCGGCGGCGTTGTTGAAGGCGTTTTCATCTATAAACCCGTATTCCTCTCTCAATTCCTGGGTGAGATCACCGGTATCGACACGGCCGTATCTCGTGAGCCGCTGGGCTATTATCAGTTTATAGCCGGTTATGGTTGCATAGACAAGGTCAGGATTCGAGTATTTGCTCTTCTTTTTCAGCTTTGAAACCCGCTTCCTGTATTCATGCATCTTTTTCTGCAGCTTCTTTTTGATCTCGGAATCATCCGGAAGTGCTATTACGGTTTTTCGAAACATGGCGATACCCTCGAAAATAAAGAAAACTCCCCTGAATTATTTGTCGTTTTTTATAAACTTTTCCGAAACCTCTCCCGTAGATGAAAATGATGAAAATCCGATCCCTGATCAACGCGATTCTACGGGTAATATCACGGTAAAGCAAAAGGAAAAAAGGCTGTTCTTTCCGCCGCACGTGGAGTAAAAGCGGGCCGGAAAGGGAAAGGAAAACATTTGTTTATCATGATAAACATAACTATCACCGCAACATCCGGAATGCAAGAATTTTTCCTACTCCCCGGCCTTGCAAGCACCTGTTTTCGCGCCGGATGCACAAAAGTTGGGGTAAACTGAGCCCCTACGTTTTATTTGTGGTGTATTGTGCCTGCGTGCCATGTTTATCCTGTGCGGACCATATATCCCGTGTCAAAATGAAGCAATCCCTTTGCGTCATGTATTTCCACGTATGATGTGGGTTTATCCGCTGTCACCAATCCGCTCCGGGTTACAGGCATAGATAACATGTATTTTGTATGGGCCGGGTATATCCTATCCTCGCCGGCCCATGCATAGATAACGTGTTTTTCGTAGGGGCGGGGTTTATCCCCGCCCGTTTGCAGTGAGTAGGTATTGCCTGGGCAAAGGTATGGATTCTGGCTGTTTCCTGCAAGCTTGGTGTTTGAACCATACCTGTGGTGTGAATGCTTGTTTGTGAGGATGTGATTTTTTTGTGATGTGGCATACGCTTTTCAAAACGAGGGTATATATCGGCTTGCAAGGTCGTAGCGGGCGGGGATAAACCCCGCCCCTACATTTTGTAGAAGGCTGGGCTAACACATGTGCCCCTCCATTTTAGTGAGGTGTATTTATGCGTAAAGATCCTGCTCCCATCGTTTGTGCCTGTCTTGTTTTGAATCATGAATAATGGGTGGCTGTGGAAATTTTTGCCTATTTGCCAGAGGTGTTGACACAGCAATTCACGGTTACTACTAAACTACATAGATAATTGGCCTTGTGAGGCGTAGAGAATATTTTTTGATGCTGTTTATAGCAGAAAAAGCAGATTATGAAAGATTATAGAGAAAATCTATATATACAAGATATCTTTTCCCGGAAACCTGAACGGGTGATCCCGGATCAGAAGGATCCCTCCATAAGGAGCGCCATCTCCTTGATATCACAACACGGGGTCAAGGCCGCCATTGTCGAGATTGCAGGGCGGGACAGCATTGCGGCGGCCATCACGGCTGTCAGGAACGAGAAGTTCGAGGTACTGGTTCCGGTATACGCTTATACCGCCACTGAATACGGATCACTCGATACGGTTTGCTCGGCTGTTGAATTCCTTTCCTCGCGGCTTTCCGGAACAAAGATATCAGGCCTTATTCTCCTGGGTTCACCCGAATTCTGGAAAGCCTTAAACGGCCGCTTCACCTCAATTCTCACAGATATGTTCGGCTTCTATACCCCTTGTGTTGGATGCCACCTCTACCTTCATGCAGTACGCATACCCCTTGCCCGTTTTCTCGGGAACCTGCCTGTAATCTCAGGCGAAAGAGAATCCCACAGCGGTGTCTGGAAAATCAACCAGACCCCAAGCGTAATAGACAAATATGAGAATTTTTGCAGAAGGTTTCAAACCCGCATTATATTTCCATTGCGGCGGGTATCATCAGGCCGGGAAATTGAAAAAATTCTTTCGTGTTCATGGCAAAGGGGAGCAGGCCAGCTGCAATGCGTCCTGTCGGGTAATTACATAAAAAATGATGGCAGTCTTTGCGCAAATGAAAAGGATGTAATAAAACTCCTTGAAGGCTTCTTGTTACCTTGTGCGGATATGATAATAGAAGCCTATTTGAAAGGCGTGGTACCAGATCATGTCGCTATTGCAAAAAAGATAATCGATTCTTTATGCTGTCCCATATAATGATGGACTTTTTACAAGTCCATCAGGTATTATTGAACTAAATATATCCAACACTATGCATAAACCAAAGCATAACATAAACCTTGCCTGTTGTAATTTTATCGAAGACCCATTGGAATTGAGGGATTTTGCCCTGTCAAACGGATTTTCCGGCATAGACTGGTCTTTTTTCCCGGATAAAATCCCGCAAAAACCGGCTGAAATTTCAAAATGGATAGATAAGATAAAATCCCTTGCCCCACTGGAGGTTCGTTTTCACTCGCCCCTCCCCAGGACCGACATAGGGCACAAGGACCCTGACAAACGAAGTGCCGCCATGGATGTTTATGAAAGGCTCATCAGGCTCTGCTCTCTTGCGGGGGGAAGGTTTTTAACAATTCATGTCGGTCTTGGCAGGGATTCAACGAAACCCCTCTCATGGGAATTGACCATTAAAAACCTGGCCAGGCTGGTGGAACTGGGCCGGAATTCGGGAATCCATGTCTGTCTCGAAAACCTTGCGTGGGGCTGGAGTGCAAAGCCGAACCTGTTCGAAAAACTGGTAAGAGAGACAAACGCCAGGGTTACCATAGATATCGGCCATATCTGGGCCTGCGAATCCATCACAACACAGCAGTATTCGCCTGAAGACTTTATCGTTCTTCACAGGGGCCGGATAGAAAACGCGCATATATATCACACGGAAATTCCCGGGAAAGGACACATCCCACCTGTGTATTGCGAACAGGTCTCCCACAGGCTTGCTCTTCTTTTGCTGGCGGGATGCAAGTGGTGGGTAATCGAAATTCGTGACAAAAAAGAGCTGCTGAATGCAAAAAGGTTGATCACAAGCTGCCTGCAACAGATTCCGCCATCCATGGATGTGGCTGCAGCCGAGTTGTAAGGTTTTTCCCAGAACCTGCATTCGCTTCTTGCGCAGGCATGGTTGGACGTATTACCTGCTACGGGATGAAGGCTATTCAGCCAAAAGGAATAAACATGGACAAGGTGATAGTTGTTCTTTTAGACGGCCTTGCAGACAGATCCTACGAGGCCCTTGGCAACCAGACCCCCTTGCAGGCGGCGCAGACATCCAACCTTGACCGGCTGGCCCGCATAGGGGCATGCGGCCTTTATCATGCAAGCATTCAGGGGGAGGCCCTTCCAAGCGAAACAGCCCATTTCCTGATGTTCGGCTATGACATGTCAGACTTTCCAGGCAGGGCCCTGCTGGAAGCTTCCGGCGAGGAAATCGGTTTCGGGGATTCTGATGTCTGTGTGCTTGCCCACCTGTGCGGAACAACGGAAAAAAATGGAATTCTCCATCTTTCCCGCGGCAGGGACGATATCAGGGGAAGCTTTGATGAACTCGGCCGGTTGTATCGTAAATTATCGAGTTTTGAGCTCGGTGATATCAGGCTTGTTCTCCATCATGTAAGAAGAAACGATGCCATAGCTGTCCTTTCCGGTGATGTTTCACCTGAAATCAGCGATTCGGATCCCCTCTCGCCTGGCAAGCCCATAGCGATGGTCACTCCCCTGGATAGAGCAACTAATCTCAAGGCCGCCAGGAAAACAGCCGATTTCCTGAACAACTACCTTGCCGAATGCAGGAAAAGGCTCTGTTCCTCTCAGGATTTCCCAGATATAAAAGCGGCTCCTGCCGCGGACATGCTTGTAACCCAGCGAAGCGGCAGGAGAAAAAGACTAACCCCGTTCGGGGACAAATGGGGATTTCGCCCCCTGGTCATGGCATCGGTATCCCTCTATAAAGGCCTGGCCAGGGAACTCTGCATGGATTTCATGAAGGTAACAGACGGGCCTGATCCGGGAAAAGACCTGGATCAAAGGATCGAATATGCCATAAAGGACCAGAACCACGATTTTATCTGGGTCCATTCAAAAGCGCCTGATGAGGCAGGGCACAAAGGCTCCCCCCAGGAGAAACGAAATATCATAACGTCAATTGACAGGGGCATGGCGCCCCTGGCAGACGCACTGGAAAAAGGAGCGCCTGTTCTTGCTGTTATCCTTGCAGACCATGCAACACCCTGCGACTCCGTAATGATTCATTCCGGCGAGACCGTTCCCGTAATCATGGCCGGCGGCAGGACCAGGAGAGACGATGTAAGGATATTTGATGAAATCAAGGTCGCTGCCGGGTCCCTGTCCCTTCTCAAAGGGAAGGAGCTTATGCTGTCGATCCTTAATGCCACTGACCGGGGAATCCTTTCAGGCCATATCCTCGGGCCCGCGGATCTTCCTTACTCAAACAGGCAATACCAGGGATTTGCAGATCCTTTGAAAATAATGCCGCATCCAGGAGAAAAAAAACCATGACTTCTTCCATCAAGATATATGCTGCTGCAGATATTCACGGTGATCCCGGCAGGATAAAGCGGGCACGCGCCCGCATAGAAGAGCTTGAGCCGGATCTGGTCATAATGGCCGGTGATATCGGAAGTCATATCAGCAAGGACTCCTACGGTTGGCTGGAAGACCTGGATTTGCCTGTCCTGGCGGTAAGGGGAAACTCGGATCATGCCCGGAGGAATGTGCAACTGGCCAAAATGAAAAATGTCAGGTTCCTGGAATGCGAAGGCCTAAAATACAAAACCCACCACATCTTCGGCATATCAGGAACCATACCCCTGCCTTTTGCCTCGCTTATTACATGGAGGGAAGCCAAACTTCTGGGCAGGTGCAAGGGCTTGATCGACAGGCGCACGCTCCTGGTGGCCCATCCGCCCCCCAGGGGTGCGGGCGATCGTGTGATGAAAAAGTTCTGTGCGGGATCGTTCGGCCTAGCCAGGCTTGTTCTTGAAAAAAGCCCTTTAGCCTTGATTTGCGGTCATATTCACGAGGATTTCGGCACACACAGGCTCGGAAAAACAGAAGTGATAAACGTCTCCATGACAAAGGGCTGCGATGGGGCTCTCCTGAAGCTAAATAGCGGGGCTCTCATGGAAGTCACAATGCTTACCTGCAAGAAACCCGCTCCATAAGCAGCTCATAAGCACGTGAATACGTGAAGGAAAGCGGTAAAATATCTTAACAGAGAACCGGCCTCCTGAGCAGAGTATCCTTTTTCCAGTTCAGGTCATCCTTGTGAGGATAGGCGATATTGTAATGAAGTCCGCGGCTCTCCTTTCTCAACATGGCACACTGGATTATCAGGTCGGCCACAAGGGCTATGTTACGGAGCTCCACCAGATCGGGAGTCACCTTGAAATTCCAGTAATAATCCCTTATCTCTTCTGAAATAATGTCTATGCGTCTTTTGGCTCTCTCAAGCCTCTTGTCTGAACGGACGATTCCCACGTAATTCCACATCAGCCTGCGTATCTCGTTCCAGGTGTGGGATATAACAATTGCCTCATCCGAATCGATGGTTCCCAGATCATCCCACGGCGGTATATCCATGCCGGATGCTTCCTTCCTGAAGGAAGAAAGGTGTTCTGCGGCATGAGCCGCGGCCCGGTGAGCGTAAACCAGGGCCTCGAGAAGGGAATTGCTGGCAAGCCTGTTTGCCCCGTGGAGCCCGGTGCAAGCGGTTTCTCCCACGGCATAAAGCCCGGATATGGAGGTGCGGCCATGAATATCCGAAACGACCCCGCCGCACATGTAATGAGCCGCGGGCACCACCGGAATCGGTTCCTTTGTCATGTCAAAGCCGAAAGAGAGGCATTTCTCGTAAAGGTTTGGAAAGCGCTTCTTAACAAAATCCGGATCCTTGTGTGAAATATCTAAAAATACGGATTCATCCCCTCTTTTCTTGAGCTCGGCATCAATGGCCCGTGCCACCACGTCCCTGCAAGCCAGTTCCATTTCATCGGGCGCATAGTCCTTCATGAACCTGTAACCATCGGCCGTGACCAGTATGGCTCCTTCTCCGCGGACAGTCTCTGATATCAGGAAATTTTTCGCCTTGGGGTGATAAAGGCAGGTGGGATGAAACTGAACGAACTCAAGATTGGCAACAGTGGCGCCGGCCCGGTACGCCATTGCAATGCCATCGCCCGTGGCCACGTCGGGATTGCTCGTATATGCATATACTTTGCCCGTTCCACCGGTGGCAAGAAGGGTGACCGGCGCAAGGAAGGAATGGATCTCCCCTGTGTCACGGCTCAGGACATAGGCGCCGTTGCACCTGTCTTCATGGATTGTGATAACATAACCCCTCTTTATCCTGGTGGAACTGGTTATAAGATCGACTGCAACATGATTCTCAAAGACCTCTATATCGGGATGAGCAAAGACGTGCTCGATGATCTTTTCTTCCACAGCACGGCCGGTCATGTCGCAGACATGCACAATCCTGTTGTGTGAATGCCCTCCTTCCCTGCCGAGATCAAGGAAACAATCGCCTTTACCGCGAGTGAGTTTTTTTCGATCAAACGAAACTCCAAGGCTCATGAGCTCCCTGATACGTTCCGGCGCATTTTTTACCACCATCTCCACCACCTCGGGATGGCAGATACCATCACCCGCCTCCAGGGTATCCTTTATATGAAGCTCGAAAGAATCTTCATCATCGAGGACTGCTGCTATACCCCCCTGGGCATGTGCAGTATTTGAATCAGCTATACCCCGCTTGGTGATAACAGCGGTCTTTCCATGATCCGCCACTTTCAAGGCGAACATGAGTCCGGCGATTCCACTTCCTATAACCAGAAAATCAAACTTGTATTCCATGACAAGACCTGTATATCCATGCTTCAATGATAATGCCAGGCATTAACTCACAAGGGCGGGATAAAACACCGCCCCACGAATTCCACAATTTCTATGGAAAGTATTTATCCGATAATTAAATATTTATTTCTTTATTTCCAACAAAAATTCAGCCCGCTTTTCCCTGATCCTCTCTGCTGCATCGGTCAAAGCCAGCACGTGGAAGCCCCCCTCAACCGCCATGAGCCGGGCATCCGGGATTTTTTCCTCCATCAACCGGGCGTGGGCAAATGGAACATCACCATCCTGGGTTCCGTGAATTATCAGTGTTGGTGAGCTTATTTTCTCCATGGACAGGGGTTTCAATTCGGCAAGCCTTGCCAAATCATTTTCCAGGCCTGTTTTGCGCAGCCTTGCAGGCGACATGGTTCTGATAAACTCGACCACCTTTCTGCTGTGCTCCGGGGAGTCCAGGATACGGTCCAATATATCATGGATCTTTTGTTCATCATAGGTGCTTTCCATTTCCAGCATCTGCTTGAGCGCAAGCCTGGGCGCATGCTCAGCCATAAGATTATAGAGCCATATGGCAGGATCGTTGAACATAAGGCGCATAAACATATGCTTTATCGGGCCTTCTGCCGGAGCCCACTCGTAGCGCTTGCAAACAGCGCTCTCCAGTACAAGTCCCCATATCCTGTCCGGATGATTGATCGCAAACTCGAGCGCACAAGTGCCACCGGCTGAAAATCCTATCACGCCGGCGCTCTTGATATCGAGAAAATCCATGAGCGCTGCCAAAAAATCCGCCTGCCTTGAAAAATCAAGACCAGAGGAAAGGGGCGTCCTCAGATAGCCGGGCCTTGAAAAGGATAAAAGCCTGAAACCTCTTGAGACGAGATCATTCCAGAGAAACAGGGTCTGATCATACCCGCCGGGTCCGCCATGTATACCTGCGATAACCGGGCCATCCTCCCCCTTGATGGCGTACTCCACCTCGCCCATGCCTGTCATGACAACCTGGCTTCCGGCAAAGAGTTCTTTTTCCAGATCATGGCGCCACAAAAAGAATTCCAGCGGGTGACTGTTGCTATATGTCATATACAGGCCTTTCCGGAGTCTAACGTCATGATTAAAAAGACCTCCTTTCCCGGCAGGTTAATAAAATCCGTTTTCTGGTCTTGATTATCCACCGGGCCGCATCGTATAAATCTTTTGCCACGAAATCCGGGGCTTTTGGGGCATGCATGGGCCTGTCCCAGAGACCGGGATTCGTTCCGGTCTTTACTGCAATGCTATATCCCAGACCGGCATTACTTGCGCACAAAATGTCAGAGGGCTTGTCACCCACCATGCCCGCACTCCGGCGATCTATTGAATACTTCCGGACCGCATCCAGGATCATTCCGGGAGACGGCTTTCTGCAAAAACACCCTTCATCCGGCCTGTGGGGACAAAAAAAGACATCGAGTATCTCTCCACCGGAGTCCTTTATGCCGCGAAGCATTTTTTCGTGTATCGCATTCAGGGTCTCTTCCGTCATCAATCCCCGCCCGACAGCCGACTGGTTGGTAACAACGATTACAGAAAAACCATTATTGCATAAAAGGGCGACCGCTCGTCCGGCCCTTTTTATGAATCGGAACGCATCAGGTGAAGTGATATACCCGGGAGAATCGATGTTGATCACCCCGTCCCGGTCCAGAAAGACCACTGGACCGATATCACAGGGATGCGTGGAATATTCCTGGATCATTTGTCTATGGCCACGGCAAAGGCATCGTGGAAGCCCATGCTGACGAGCCTGGATTCCAGAGCCTCGGCATCCTTGCGGTTTGAAAAACGGCCCACCCTGACGCGAAACAGGAGACCTGTTCCGGTATCGTATTCAACTATTCTGACATCTGCAAACCTCGCGGAAAGGCGGCTTGCAAGCCTCCGGGCCCTATCCCTTCGGGAAAATGATCCCACCTGGACGCAAAAGCCCTTCTCTTTCACAACCGCGTACCCGGCAGGAGGCTTCACCGGAGGATCACACACCTCTATGACCACCCTTGCTGTCCCCGTGCCGATCATCGACAGTCTCCTTGCGGCCTCGTAGGAAAGATCTATGATCCTGCCCCTGACAAAGGGTCCCCGGTCATTGATCCGGACAACTACGCTCTTGTTGTTGTCCTTTCTCGTGACCCTGACATATGTTCCAAGCGGCAGGGTTTTGTGTGCGGCGGTCATCTGGTACATGTTGTATATCTCACCGCTTGCGGTTCTTCTTCCGTGAAAAGGTTTTCCATACCACGATGCTATACCCTCCTGGACAAACCCGCCTGCTTCTTTTAAAGGATGATACCACGTGCCGGCCACCCTGTATGAGCCCTGCCGCCTGCCTCCGCCCCCGGCACATGAAAAAAATAAACACAGAAGAAAAAAGAGGCTTACAGCTATAACCGCCTCTTTTTTCTTACCCGGGGTTTTCAAAAGGCAGGGAATAAAAATCATTTTTTCAATGCGATCCTTATGACCTGGAGCATCTTTTCCGCAAAACAGAAATCCATCTCTTCCCTGACGTTTTCAGGGATGTCTGCAAGGTCTTTTTCATTGAACTTCGGTAAAACCACCCTTTTTATCCCCGCCCTGTGGGCAGCCAGCACCTTTTCCTTGATCCCGCCGACCGGCATGACAAGTCCCCTCAACGTTATTTCTCCGGTCATGGCAAGGTCATTGGGTGCGGGCCTGTTTGTGAGCAACGAGACAAGGGCGGTAAGTATGGTAACACCGGCAGATGGCCCGTCCTTTGGAATAGCCCCGGCCGGGACATGAATGTGTATATCATTTTTTGGGAAAAATTCGGGATCGACTTTCAATTTCGAGGCATTGGACCGTATATAGCTCAACGCGGCCATGGCCGATTCCTTCATCACGTCTCCCAGTTGCCCTGTAAGGGTAAGCACTCCCTTTCCAGGCATTGCCGTGGCCTCGACAAACAGGATATCCCCGCCCGCGGGGGTCCAGGCCAGGCCGATAACCACGCCAGGCACGGAAACCCTTTTTTTTATCTCATCTCCCGTAAACCTGACAGGCCCAAGCATATCCTCTATATCAGTCTTGGTCACGGATACGGATTCAGCCTCCCCCTTGGCGATCCTTGTGGCAGCCTTGCGGCAAACAGCGGCAATCTCTCTTTCCAGGTTCCGCAAGCCTGCTTCGCGGGTATACCCTGTGATTATGCGCTTTACAGCGCCCTGGGTTATTGAAAGCTGGCTGGCTGAAAGCCCGTGCTCGGCTCTCTGCCTTGGTATGAGATACCTTGTGGCGATCTTGATCTTCTCTTCCAGGGTGTATCCGGAAAGGCGCAGAACCTCCATCCTGTCAAGCAGTGCCGGCGGGATGGTTTCAAGGACATTCGCGGTCGTTATGAACATCACCTGGGAAAGGTCGAACGGAACATCGAGGTAATGATCAGTGAATGTGTTGTTTTGTTCCGGATCCAGGACCTCAAGGAGGGCCGATGAAGGATCGCCCCTGAAATCCGACCCCACCTTGTCTATCTCATCCAGCATGAAGACCGGATTCTTTGTTCCGGCCCTGCGTATTCCCTGGATGATTCGGCCTGGCAGAGCCCCGACATAGGTTCGCCTGTGACCGCGAATCTCGGCCTCGTCCCTTATGCCTCCCAGGGCTATGCGGACAAACTTCCGGCCGAGTGCCCTGGCGATGGATGCACCCAGGGACGTCTTGCCCGTTCCCGGAGGGCCTGCAAAACACAGGATCGGCCCCTTGATATCGGGATTGAGCTTTCTTACCGCCAGGTACTCGATTATCCTCTCCTTTGCCTTTTCAAGCCCGAAATGATCGGCATCGAGAATCCGTGCGGCCTCGTCCAGGTCATTTTTATCCTTTGTCACCTTGTTCCACGGCAGGGAGGTTATCCAGTCGAGGTATGTCAGGGCCGCGGTATATTCGGCAGATGATGGATGCATCCTGGAAAGGCGTTCGAGCTCCCTTTTTGCTTCTTTCCGGGCTGCCTCGGGGAGATCGAGTTCATCTATCTTCTTTCGCAGCTCCTCCACCTCGAGGTTTGTTCCTTCTCCTTCTCCAAGCTCTTCCTGGATAGCCTTGAGCTGCTGGCGGAGGTAATACTCCCTTTGCTGCTTTTCCATATCACCCTTGACCTGGGTCTGGATCTTGTTGCCGATCTCCAGGATCTCAATCTGGTATGCAAGAAGGCGGATAACCTTTTTGAGCCTGCTTTTTACGTCTTGTGTTTCCAGGATCTCCTGCTTTTCCTTGTTGGTGGTATTGACGGTCGATGTGACCATATCCGCCAGTGTGCCGGGATCGTCTATGGTCTTTGCCATGGAGGCCATTTCAGGGGGCAGGGGAGCCAGGGCCACGTATTTCTGATACTGGCCTACGATTGTCGCCATCATCCCCTCTATCTCTTTGCCGCGGACAACTTCTGATGGTATCGGCGCTATGGCCGCGGTAAGATACGGCTCTTTTTTAAGAAATTCGCGAATGGAAAACCTCGCCACGCCCTGTAAAAGCACCTGCGCCTTGTTCTCCTCTATCTTCGCCATCTTGACGATGACCGCGGCACACCCGATCCTGTAAATGTCTTCAGGACCGTATACAGGTTTCGGCTCGGATACCTTGACAGCAACAGCACCTATCAGCCTCTCCTTGGACATCGCATCGTCTATCAGCTGGATGGAATCGGGCTGAAGAATAACCAGGGGAAGAAGCATTTTGGGAAACAACACCACGTCATACAAGGGCAGAATGGGAAGTTCCGATGGCAACTTGCTTTCAGGTGTCTGGATTGTTCCGGCATCCTTGTTGGCAGTCATCTTATCTCCGTTTATCTTAGTGAATTAACTGTTTTTTGTAAAAAAGCAGGCGGGCATAAAATCAATCCCTGCATAAAGGCGGGATCGATTTCTTGCGTCTTTGATCCAAGGCGGCAAAAGCCTCCTGCCTGACCCAGCCAAATCCCTGGCCGCTGCCCGGTTCATCTTTCCCTGACCGGGATCCTCCTCTTGGCGGGTACAGAGCGTTTGGCAATCCTTACCATGAGAAACCCGCTTTTGTAGACAGCCTCAACCTTTTCAGGATCGACCTGCAAGGGCAGCCTTATCACCCTTTCAAAGGGGCCTGAAGGAATCTCCGCGAGGCGGTACCTGCCCCCGGAAACAGGAGGTACGCCGGGGCGGACCCCTGATATCCTGACCGCTCTGGGATGAACCTCCAGCTCCATCTCCTCCTTGTCGACTCCTGCGATATCTATGTTGAGATAAAAATGCTCCCTTGTCTCATATAGATCTACAGGGGGCCTGAATGTAGGCTCGGAGATCGAAAAAGTCGGACGCAGGCAATCGAACAATTCGTTTGATTTCCTGTCATCATTGCCGAACCCGTCTTCCCGGTCACAGTTGACGCGTATGCGGAAAAACTCCATTAGCCCTCTCCTGCCGTTTGAATAATAACCTGAAAACCCGGATGAAATCCGGGAGCCTGCCTCATGCAGGGAAATAACTTGTTAGTCTTTATCGTAAAAACACCTCCCGGGCCGGAGCGAAAAGCGCTGATGTCTTCATGCCCTGGAGTGATTGCTGCCGGTTATGAAGCCTTATTAAATTTTTATAAATAACAACCGTATACCTGCATGTAAAGATGATTGTTTCATGTGAACCTGAATCCGCGGGCGCTCGGCCATATGCCAGCCTCGTAAAGGCGATTGCCTGGAAAGGCATTTACCGCATGCAAGATGTGCGCGGACAAGCCCTCATGGATCCAGGAGACAATCAAAAGTCTTGACCAGTTTAACAATATTAAGATATTAAATACATATAAAAATGTAAATTTTTGATTATCCGGCAGGGGTAAATAGTTGAAAAAACCTGCCAGCCTTCCGGGGGAATCAATGAGAATTCTAGTTGCAGACGACAGCCGGCTCAGCCGTTTCTTCCTTTCATCCATTCTCTCCGATCAGGGCCATGAAGTCATAGAGGCAAAAGACGGCAAGGAAGCCAAGGACCTGTTGAACAAAAAATCAAAAATCGATCTTATAATATCCGACATCCTGATGCCTGAAATCGATGGATACAAGCTCTGCTCATGGATCAGATCCCAAACAAAATACAAAAACACTCCCATTATTCTGTTTACAGGAACCTACACCGATCCTGAAGACGAAGATTTTGCGCGCATGATTGGCGCGAATGCTTTTCTGCGCAAAACAGACAAACCGGAAGTAATAATCGCCACAATAAACAGGATCGCATCCGAATCTCTCCCTGAAACAAAAAAATCCGACGGGGACCTGCACGAGGCCGAGGTTTACAGGCTTTACAACGAACGGCTTGTAAACAAGCTCGAAAAAAAAACAGAAGAACTCGACCACAAGATAATCCAGCTGGAAGAAGAGATTCACCAGAGGAAACTTGTTGAAAAGGCGTTGATCGAGGAAAAAAAATTTGCCGAAATGATCTTTGACGCCGCCCAGGCCATAATGGTTCTGATAGATACCAGCGGTAATATAGTCAGGATTAATCCGATCCTGGAAAGAATCTCCGGATACAGCCTTAAGGAAGTTCGTGGAAAATCCTGGAGATCGATATTCGACCCAAGACCTGTTGCCGATCAAGGCCAAAATGAAAAAAGCTTGTACTTGTCCCTTCTGGAGAAGGAAGCCAAAAACTTCAGGATCAGTTCCATCAGGACAAAAAAGGGAGACAGGCGAATAATCGAATGGAATGAAACAGAACTTTGTGACGCTGACGGCAAGATACAGGGGCTCCTTGCTGCGGGCAGGGACATAACCGACCTTATCCGTATCCATGAAAACCTGATTTCAAGTAGAACACAAGATACAGCCGACCGGATGGTAAAGGGAATAATGCGGGACCTGGACAGGATTCTGTCAGAAATCCTTTCAAGCATAGAAGGCCTCGATGAACCAGGGGGCAAGGCCATTCTTACCGCCCAATCCATCAAGCGCATCAAAAAAGCCGCGGACTCGGCAAACAGGCTTTTGTGCCGCTTAAAGAATCTTTCCTCCGATAAAACAGTATGCGGTAGCCGTATAGATATCTCCATGCTCGTCAAAAAGGCCGCCGGATCGCTGAAAAAAAGCGTCACGAACAAATCAATAAAGATCAATATAAACGGCTGTAACGACCTTCCCCCGGTATGGGGAGATCAAAAGGAGCTGGAAGCAGTGTTTGCCGCTGTGCTGGAGAATTCTCTCTGGGCCATACAAGATGAAGGCTCGATAAAAATAGAATGCAGCATCCTGGAAGAAAAACAAAAACAAAAAAACGATAAAAAAAATTACGCCTGCATAAGAATAACCGATACAGGCCGCGGTATCCCCAAAAGCATCCTTCACCGGGTATACGAACCTTATTTCAGCACCGACCGGAACAAATCAGGATTAGGGCTTGCAGAAGCATATGCAGTGATCAGGAAACACGGAGGCACCATCAAGATAAAATCACATGAAGGCATATCGACTACGGTGGAGATAAGACTTCCCCTGTTTGCCGGAAAGGAATGAAATAAAGAGTGCCATACAATGTATGGCAGAAAAATTCAGGGCCGGTGGGTTTTCCTCCGGCCCTAACCTATTGATTTTATTGTGGTAGGCGGTACAGGATTTGAACCTGTGACTTCTACCGTGTGAAGGTAGCACTCTCCCACTGAGTTAACCGCCCTTGAATGTCAGCCAATAAACAAAAAAAGCGCTGACAGAACAGATATGATCTTTATGGAAAACAACACCTCCAAGTCAAGAATTATTTTGAAAACGATTGTGAGCACATGAAATGACAGGGCACCATGACAAATGAATTCCCTGTCACTCTGTGGTGTCTGCATACATCGACACACCCCGATTTTGTTGCCGATTATATTTTTCCATAACAGTTGAACCGGACATTTCATATGTCAAAACAACCGGACAACTTGGCGTGCTGATAACAGCCTCTTTTTTACTCATGCGACAATTATCCTGACACAGAGGGCGGGCGGACACGCGGGAAATGCCGCGAGCCCCGTTCGCCACGACCGCCTGCGGTCGTGGCGAACGCAGAATTGAGCGGCATGAAAACGCAGCAGCGTTTATCATGTCCGCTCCAATGACTTGTTAAGCCACTTTCCGTCCACTTTGAAGGACTGGCCCAAAGGTTGAAACTCTGAGGTTTCTTGGCGGTTTAACTTGTTTCTAATTT
>CAYVIE010000004.1:0-48049 GCA_964451355.1 uncultured Desulfobacteraceae bacterium | reverse complement strand
ATTCGTTCCGTTCAACGATATCAAAGCGTTGCAAAACGCCTTGTCAGAGAGGATATGTGCTGTTCTTGTTGAACCGGTGCAGGGTGAGGGCGGTGTCAGGTGTCCGGACCCTGAATATCTCCATGCTGTCCGGCGCCTGTGCGACGAGACAGGAACCATTCTTATATTCGACGAGATACAAACGGGTATCGGCAGGACCGGCAGACTTTTTGCTTACGAGCATTTCGGGGTGGCCCCTGACATCATGACCCTTGCCAAGGCCCTTGCAAACGGCCTGCCCATCGGCGCCATGCTCGCCACGGAAAAAATAGCATCCGCCTTTACCCCGGGCTCCCATGCATCAACCTTCGGGGGGACCCCGCTGGTTGCGGCTGCCGCGCTCAAGACGCTCCAACTGCTGGAAGAGCAGAATGTAGTGGAGCATGGCAGGGAAATGGGAAAATATTTCAAAAAACGGCTGTTGTGGCTCAAAGAAAGGCATTCATTTGTCGAGGAAGTAAGAGGCCTGGGCCTGATGCTTGGTATGAGGCTTTCGGTTCCCGGGGCCGGGTTTGTCGAGATGTGCCGCCAGCGGGGGTTTCTGATCAACTGCATACAGGAAAATGTCTTGCGTTTTGTCCCGCCCCTCGTGGTGACAAAAGACGAGATCGAAGCGCTCATCCTTTGCCTGGATGATGTCTTCCATAAATATGAAAAGGCGGAAAAGAGCAAATGAAACCGAAACACATTTTAAAGCTGTCTGACCTGTCAAAGGATGAAATCCGGAATTTCATTTCAAGGGCGATGATTTTAAAAGAGCGCCACAAAAAGGGTATACCGGACCGCTCCCTGATCGGAAGGGCGGTGGGCCTGATCTTTGAAAAACCCTCCACGCGCACGAGGGTATCGTTTGAAGCTGCATGTGCTCACCTGGGGGCGACCCCGCTTTTCATTTCGACAAAGGACACCCAGCTTTCAAGGAGCGAGCCTGTATGCGACACCGCCAGGGTTCTTTCAAGGTATTTAGACGCCCTGGTCATACGTTCATATTCCCAGGATTTGATCGAAGACTTTGCAAAGTTTTCGGATATCCCAGTGATAAACGCCCTGAGTGATTCGTTTCATCCGTGCCAGGTAATGAGCGATATAATGACCGTTGAGGAAAAAAAGGGGGATATTTCCGGCCTGAAGGTGGCGTGGGTAGGTGACGGCAACAACATGGCGCAGTCCTGGATCAATGCGGCGGCGGTTTTAGGATTTGAGCTGGTCCTTGCCTGTCCAACAGGGTATGAACCTGATCCATCGATCCTGGATGCCGCCCGAAAAAGATCTGGCGGGAGAATCAGACTTACCCGGGACCCGGCAGAGGCGGTTGCCGGGGCCGATGTCATAAATACCGATGTCTGGGCCAGTATGGGCAAAGAGGATGAAGCCGAAGAGCGCAAAAAGGTTTTTATGCCCTACCAGGTGAATGCCGGGCTGCTCGAATCGGCCGCAAAAGGTGCCATAGTCCTGCATTGCCTCCCGGCGCACAGGGGCGAGGAGATCACCGCCGATGTCCTGGAGGGGCCCAATTCCGTGGTCTGGGACCAGTCTGAAAACAAGCTGCACATGCACAAGGCGGTGTTGGATATCCTGGTATCATGAGCCTGACGGCTTCGTAAAAAGCCCGTCTGCTGCGTTGCGCTTCGCTGGAAAGCGGCTCAACGTACTTTTAGTACGCCTCGCCCATTTCCGGCTCGCAGCGCCTTGCATACAGAGCTTTTTACGAAGCCGTTGCCCGTATTTTTATAAGGTTGGAATCATTTTTTCATTATCAAGATTTCGATGTTTACCGTGAAAAAACCTCCGGAGCCGGGGAGAACAACGGCCCTGTTTTCATGCCCGGGGGTGATTGCTGCTGGTCATGAAAGTTTACGAGTCCATCAAGCCTTGCATGATTGAACTTGATTTACTGAGACGACAAGGAGAGCTGAAACGTGGGAAATAGCGTAAACAAGGTTGTTCTGGCCTATTCAGGAGGGCTTGACACCTCGGTTATCCTCAAGTGGCTTATCGAAACTTACCGGTGCGAAGTCGTTGCGTTCTCCGCCGACATAGGGCAAGCAGAGGAGCTTGACTCGATAGAGCCAAAGGCCAGGGCCACGGGCGCGTCAGCCGTGTACATAGACGATCTGAAGGAAGAATTTGTAAGAAATTACGTCTTTCCGGCTTTCAGGGCTAATGCCATATACGAGGGTACGTACCTGCTCGGCACATCCCTTGCCAGGCCATTGATTGCAAAGCGGCAGATGGAGATCGCGGCGGCTGAAGGTGCTGATGCCGTGAGCCACGGCGCCACCGGCAAGGGGAACGATCAGGTCAGGTTCGAACTGACATATTACGCCATTGATCCTTCGATCCGCGTTATCGCCCCGTGGAGGGAATGGAACCTGAATTCACGGACCGCCCTCATGGATTTCGCTCAAAAGCACGGCATCCCCGTGCCTACCACGAAATCAAAGCCATATAGCACCGACAGGAACCTCCTTCATATCAGTTACGAGGGAGGTGTTTTAGAGGATCCGTGGAGCCGGCCTCCGGAAGACATGTTTGTTCTTACGGTATCACCGGCTGATGCGCCGGATACTCCTGAAGAGCTAGAGATCACCTTTGAGCAGGGTGATCCTGTTGCTGTCAACGGGAAAAGGATGACTCCCGCCGGCCTTCTTTCCGAGCTGAACCGCCTCGGCGGCAAGCACGGAATAGGCAGGGCTGATATAGTGGAAAACCGATACGTGGGCATGAAGTCGAGGGGAGTATATGAAACACCCGGCGGCACCATCCTCAGAACCGCCCACATGGCCATGGAATCGATCACCATGGACCGTGAGGTCATGCACATCAGGGACTCCCTTATTCCCAGGTATGCCGAGATGATCTATTACGGTTACTGGTTTTCTCCGGAACGCGAGATGCTCCAGGCCATGATAGACGAGACCCAGAAGAACGTATCCGGCGTGGTGAGGCTGGAACTCTACAAGGGAGCCTGCAGGGTCACGGGCCGCAAGTCAGACAGGTCATTATACAGCCTGGATTTTGCAACTTTCGAGGATGACACGGTATACAGCCAGAAGGACGCTGAAGGTTTTATCCGGCTTAATGCCCTGCGGCTCAAGATAAGGCGTCTTATGGAAAATAAAGCGTAAGTTGAGCAGGAGACCCTATGAGTCACAACGGGGAAAAAACGGAAAATGGCCTGAATACCAGCACCCAAAGCCAAGGTAGTCAAAAGCCCTGGGGCGGGAGGTTCAAACAGGCAACAGACCCGGAGATGGAAGCATTCACCTCGTCTGTGCATTTTGATAAGGTGCTGTCCCATTATGATATCCAGGGTAGCATAGCCCATTGCAGAGCCCTGGAGAAAGCCGGAGTGCTCACAGGGTCCGAGGCCGAACAGATCATATCCGGGCTTGAAAGGGTGGAAAAAGAGATCGAGGCAGGTGAGCTCGAGTTCACAGATCGGCTCGAAGATATCCACATGCACATAGAAGACAGGCTCACCACACACATAGGAGAGCTTGCAAAGAAGCTGCATACCGGCAGGAGCCGGAACGACCAGGTGGCAACAGATGTAAGGCTTTATTTGAAGGATATGACCGGCCGTATCATAGACGGCCTCAGGGAGCTTCGCAGCGTAATCGTCCATAAGGCAAGGCTGGACATAGACGTTGTCATGCCCGGTTATACCCATCTCCAGCGTGCCCAGCCCATACTCTTTTCGCATCATCTCATGGCATACTATGAGATGTTTACAAGGGACAGCAGCCGTTTCAGAGACGCTCTGGCAAGGATCGACGTCATGCCCCTTGGGAGTGCAGCCCTTGCCGGCACCACCTATCCCATAGACAGGCAATACACTGCAAAGCTTCTTTTGTTTTCAAAGCCGAGCGCGAACAGCATCGATGCTGTCTCGGACAGGGATTTCATCATGGAATTCCTTGCCGCGGCATCCATTTGTATGATTCATTTCAGCAGGATGGCAGAAGAACTGGTATTGTGGTCGTCTTCGGAATTCGGGTTCATCGATCTGCCCGACCGGTTCTGCACTGGAAGCAGCATCATGCCCCAGAAGAAGAATCCTGACATTCCCGAGCTCGTGCGCGGGAAATCCGGCAGGGTTATAGGAAGCCTTGTCTCGCTTCTTGTAATGATGAAAGGGCTCCCACTTGCTTACAACCGGGACATGCAGGAGGACAAGGAGCCTCTGTTTGATGCCGTCCGAACACTTTTGTCGTGTGTCTCTATATTCACAAAGATGATACCCGGAATAAAACCCCGTGCGGAGGCGATGCAGGCGGCGGCAACAAAGGGATATCTCGATGCGACCGATTTTGCAGATTACCTGGCTGGCCGCGGGATGCCCTTCAGGGAGGCACACCATGTTGCGGGCCGGGCAGTAGCCTATGCCATAGAAAAGGGCAGGGAACTGCACGAGCTTTCACTGGATGAATTGAAGAATTTCTCCAATCTCGTTGGGCCGGATATCTATGATGCGCTTGATGTCCGGCAGATGATAGAGAGGCGAAACATTTACGGCGGCACAGCAAGAGAATGCGTGTTGCAGGCCATTGAATCTGCGGCAAAAGAACTGCAAACAGAAGCGCAAGGACCTGGAGAGAGATGAAACAAGGCTGGATAAATTCCGCTTTCTGTTTCCTCTTGATCCTGCTCCTTGTGGCCGGAAGTGTTGCCTCATGCGGTAAAAAGGGGCCCCTGGTTCCGCCCCGGGCCGCACAGGTTCCGGCCGTGGAATCATTGTCATGCGAGGCTTCAGGTGGTACGGTCCTTCTTTCGTGGCGCATCGAATCGAAAAAAAATATCGCAGAGCTGTATGGATTCTCCATAAGCCGGGCGGGACCGGTCGATACAGGATGCCCTTTCTGCCCCCTGGAGTTTCACAAGGTGGCCGATGTGGTTGCAGGCGCTGTGCTGAAAAACGACAAGACTTATAGCTTTGCTGATTCCCCTCCAGGCCCGGGAGTTTACGCCTACCGGGTGACTCCTGTTGCCATCTCGGGTAATGCCGCAGGCGGCCGGGCAGAGTGCAGGGTGAAAATAGCAGGGCATGAATGACAACCAGGAGGATCATGAAACACCTGGCATACATATCTATCGGATCAAACCTCGGAGATCGTGTGGCAAACTGCGAGGCAGGGATAAATTTCTTGTGCAACTGCAATGATACGAACCTTGTGGCGCGTTCTGGTTATTACAGGACGGATCCTGTTGGATACGAGGATCAACCCTGGTTTGTAAACGCGGCCCTGTGTGTTGAGACCACACTTGATCCGCCTTCGCTCCTTTCCAGGCTGAAACAGATAGAATGGCGCGCAGGGAGGATTCCGGCACAGATTCGCTTTGGCCCCCGGATCCTTGATATGGACATTCTCCTTTATGATCAGGTTTGCCTGTCTATCCCTGGACTTGAGATCCCCCATCCAAGGATGCATGAAAGGCGGTTTGTCCTGGAACCATTGTGCGAGATTGCGCCGGGCCTCGTGCATCCCGTACTGCAAAAGAATATGGCCGAGCTTCTTGCCGCCCCCGGGGTAATGTCCCAGGGGTGCATGCCCTATGAAGATGTTGAATGTTTCAAAGAAGGTATTGAAATGAATTGAATCAGCACAGGAGGAATAACATAAAATGAAATTTTTCATAGATACTGCAAATGTAGCGGAGATCCGCGAAGCCGTTGAAATGGGAATGGCAGACGGCGTAACAACGAATCCAAGCCTTATTGCAAAGGAAGGCAGGGATTTCATAGAGGTGATCACTGAGATATGCAATATAGTGGACGGGCCGGTAAGCGCTGAAGTGATCGCCACGGATATGGACGGAATGGTCAAGGAGGCAAGGGAGCTTGCAGAAATACATTCCAACATCGTTGTTAAGATCCCCATGACCACAGATGGTCTCAAGGCGGTCCGCATCCTTGCAAAAGAGGGCATCAAGACCAATGTTACTCTTGTCTTTTCTCCGCTCCAGGCCCTGATGGCCGCCAAGGCAGGAGCCACGTATGTCAGTCCCTTTGTGGGAAGGCTCGACGACCTGTCCCATGATGGGCTGGTTCTGGTCGAACAGATCGTGACTATATACGAGAACTACGGGTATCCCACCGAGGTGATAGTGGCAAGCGTAAGGAATCCGCTGCACGTTCTTGAGTCAGCCCTGATGGGTGCCCACATCGCCACCATCCCGTTTGCCGTGTTGAAGAAGTTTGCGGCCCATCCCCTGACCGACAAAGGGCTTGCAGCATTTCTGGCCGACTGGGAGAAAATGAAAAACAAGTAGGACAAAGTCCACGCCCGGCTGATTGTTATCAAACAGCAAGACAGCCGGGCACCACATACCGGGAAGATATTTCAGGCCTTGCAGAACGTTCTTTGACCCGGGCCGAATATCCGTATAGAAATTTTTTTCAAAACAGACCTGTTTTACCAAGCAGATATAAAGGAATACAATGGATATAGACAAGGACTGGCTGAAGCACGCCATGCATCCAAACTGCTTGACCCTGTACAGGGTAGCGGCTGTTCCGCTTCTTATCACCCTGCTTCTTTTTGAAAACCGCTTGAGCAGTATTCTGGCCGCAATCCTTTTTTCCGCTGCGGCGATCACAGACTATCTCGACGGTTTCTTCGCAAGGAAATACGGCCTTGTATCCAACCTGGGCAAGGTCCTGGATCCACTCGCAGACAAACTCCTGGTTTCTTCTGCCTTTATCATGCTCGTTGGATTGTCCAGGGTTCCAGCCTGGGTGGTTTGCGTTATAATCGGCCGGGAACTTGCTGTTACAGGTTTGAGAAACCTTGCCGCATCCAACGGGGCCGACATATCCGCATCAATGCTCGGCAAATACAAAACCGGGTTCCAGATAGCCTCACTCATACCCCTCATTGTCCATTACAAAACATTTGGCATAGACTTCCATGCAGTGGGAAGCTTTATCCTTGTCATAGCCGTGATCGTCACCTTATGGTCCGGTCTCGATTATTACCTTAAATTCAAAAAATACATCGAGTTCTGACACCTGCCTGAATTCGTGACGGAAAATGGTGGTCCTTGGTTATTGACGACTTACAAAACAAATTTCTGTGAGCGTTTTTATCTGAAACATCTGCCGCACTTTTAGTGTTCTCGCGCGTGCTCCTTTTTGTTTAGCCGACGATTGTATTTTCAATGGGGTTGAATTTTTTTGGGGCTCAAAAGTTCGATTTTTACCGTGAAAACATCTCCAGGGCCGGGGAGAGATACAGACCTCTTTTCATGCCCGGGGGTGATTGCTGCTAATCATGAAAATTTTACGAGATCCTCATTCAATGTAGTTTACTATTTTAGAATGGTCGTCTTCGCGTATCTGGCGAACGGAAGAATGCACCCGGATTCAGGATCTGGCTATGAAAGAGCTGAATCCGGGACACCGTTAATTTTTTCATTGCATCAATATTCAATATGCTTTTTAATAAATTCCTGAATCCCTAAACGTTTCCATGTTCGGAAAGTTGTTTAAAAAAATGTCTCTGAAAAAACCGCAGGAGCTTTTTCTTCCCCACTTTTTTTTCGCCATATTGAAAGGAGGACAAAATGCCAGACGATGCCGTCTATTATAAGCTTGCCGAGATTCTGGACACCCTGCCCAACGGCTTTCCAAAGACTGAAAGCGGGGTTGAAATAAAGCTGTTGATAAAGGTTTTTACACCTGACGAGGCCGAGCTTTTTTGTGATTTGCGGCTTTCCCTCGAAACAGCCGAGCAGATAGCCCAGCGGACCGGAAGGCCTTTGGAAGGTCTCGAAGAGAAGCTGACCGAAATGTGGAAAAAAGGTGAGATATTCGGCGTTGATCTGGGAGGAGTCAAGCTTTTCAAGATGATTCCCTGGGTGCTCGGTATTTACGAGTTCCAGCTGAATAGAATGGATGAGGAATTTGTGGATCTTTCAGAAGAGTACGCCCCTTATTTTGCAAAGGAGTTTTTTGAGACAAAGCCGCAGTTCATGAAGGTCATACCCGTATCAGAAGGGGTGGATGCAAAGGATACGGTTTTAACCCATGACCAGGTTTCAGCCATCATAGAGAACGGCCAGTCCTTTGCCGTGGCCGATTGCATATGTAAAAAGGAAAAAGCGATTCTTGGCCAGCGCTGCGACAAGCCCATGGAGGTATGCCTGGCCATTGCGCCCGTGCCAGGTGTCATGGAAAAAGCTGATCACTGGGGCAGGGCCATTTCCAAGGAGGAAGCATACGAGGTTTTGAAAAAAGCAGAAGAGGCCGGTCTTGTTCACCTGACCCAGAACGTTCAGTCAGGCAATTACTTCATATGCAATTGTTGCGGTTGCTGCTGCGGAATTCTCAGGGGAATAAACGAATTCGGCTACAGGGATGCGGTGAGCACCAATTACGTGGCAAGGATAGATCCTGATACTTGTATCGCCTGTGGGGTATGCGCGGATGAACGCTGCCAGGTCTATGCCATAAGCGAACAGGATGATGTGTATACCGTGGATCCTGACAAGTGTATAGGGTGCGGTCTATGTATTACAACATGCCCTTCGGAATCGATCCGGTTGCTTGTCAGGGAGGACAAGAAAGCGGATCAACCGCAAGATGAGAATGCCTGGCTTGAGCTTAGGGCGAAAAACAGGGGGATCGATTTTTCACAATACAAGTAATGACGGATAGCCGTAAGGGGGAGGGATGGAACAAAAAGATCTCTATCAGCAGCTTACAGACCGCATCATACTTACCGGGTCAAAGCTTATACCAGAGCTTTTCAGGATGATTGCCAGCGAGGACGAGGCCAGACTTTTGCTCGCCATGCCCGGTACGCCTGCCGAGCTTGCAGAAAAAGTCCGGGAACCGGTCGACGAGGTTGAAGAGGCATGCAGGCGTCTGTATACAAAGGGCCTTGCCTTCAAGAGTTTCAGGACCGGAGAGGTTGCATACAAGATGTGCCGGGATCTTATCCAGTTCCATGATGCAACCATACTCTGGCCCGATGCTTCGAGGGAATTCCATGATTTGTGGCAGCAGTTCATGGAGACGGAATGGCCCATGTTCGCAAAACTCGCCGAACAGGTTTTCCCTAAGCCGTTTACAAGGGTCATCCCTGTTGAAGAGGCCGTGGACAAGGCCGGCCAACAGGTACTTCCCTATGAGGCCGCGGACAAAATCATTCAGAATGCGGAAAAGATAGCTGTAACGCCTTGTACATGCAGGGTTATTGCTAAAAAGTGCGATCATTCAGTGGAAGTCTGCCTGCAGATTGATAATGCGGCGAGATATACCATTGACCGTGGAACAGGAAAGGAGATCAGCAAGTCACAAGCCCTTGAAATCCTTAAAAAGTGCGAAGAGGAAGGCCTGGTGCATGTAACCATGAACCGCTCCTCGTCTGGTCATTTCATCTGCAATTGTTGCAGCTGCTGCTGTCAGGCACTGCCTCTTGTCATCACGCAGGGGCTGAAGATCCTGGATCCAAGCCGCTTTATGGCGGTGATCGACCAGGATAGCTGTACAGAGTGCGGGCTTTGTGTGCAAAGGTGCTTGTTTTTGGCCATTACCCAGGTTGCTGGAGGCCGGATGTCTGTTGACCCTGAAAGGTGCATGGGATGTGGCCTTTGCGCTTGGGCATGCCCTGAAGATGCCATATCCCTTGAGGCTGTGCGGCCTGAAGATTTTATTCCGGACTAAATGCAGGTTTATGGCGGTTTATATCAATTTTGGTCTTGACAAAATTTCAAAAAATACTTATTTAATTTTGTCTGAAAGTGAGCGGGAATAACTCAGTGGTAGAGTGCAACCTTGCCAAGGTTGAAGTCGCGAGTTCGAATCTCGTTTCCCGCTCCATTTTTTTTAGGCGGCATAGCCAAGTGGTAAGGCAACGGCCTGCAAAGCCGGTATTCTCCGGTTCGAATCCGGATGCCGCCTCCATTCTTAAAGCATTGAGGGAGCCGGAATTTTTTCCGGCTTTTTTGTTCCTGTGCTCCTGTCAATGTGAAAGCTTGTCCTGATCCAGGGTTATAATCGGCCGTGTCTATATGCCCTGAAAAGATCGGTTCCAATTTGGAAATTTTCTGGATCCATCGTCAATTAGTTCTACCCCCACCCCCGGCCGGGGCCAAACATCCCATGCTGCAATATATTGATAATAAAGTATTTTTTACAACAACACTCCAATTTCCATAACAGATTCAGATTTACCACCACACCAGCCGGAATCAATGTCTGAAGGGTTTAGCTGTTTAAAAAAGTTAAATTTTGACTTGTAAAACCACGTTTCTGACTGTATACATTCAATCTGTTTGAAATTTTTGTTTTATCGTCATCTCTTCGGTGGGATTTTGTTTTGGCTGGGGCGTACAGTTTCTTGCAAGTTGCCTTTCGGCGTACCGGCCATTTGTTATGAATCAACCAGAAAAGGGGGCTTGATATGAGGTATTTTGTTTATTCTGTCTTTTTGTCGGCAATGATAATGTTTTTCGTTGTACCCGGATTTGCTCAGAACATGGAAAATCCTGTAGAGGCAGCAAAGCAGGAGGCTGTAAAGCCCGCCAATCCCATAGACGAGGTGGTTCGCCTTATAGACAGCGAAAAACTTGAAAATTATAAGAAAGCTATCAAAATTTGTGAATCGATTCTGGCAAAGGATCCGAAAAACTTCGATGCCGCATGGCTCTGTGCAAAGGCTTACAGGGAATATGGCAATGAGGTGAAAAAACAGCAGGCTCCTGGCTGGGCGGATATATGTGCGAAATATGGAAAAAAAGGAATGGAATACGCCCAGAAAGCTATTGAACTGGCTCCTGACAAGCCGAACGGCTACCTTTATTACGGTCTTAATGTCGGTATTTATTCAGACGGTGTGGGAATCATAACAGCTGTAAGGGAAGGATTAAAAGACAAGACCCAATCGAACTTTGAGAAAGCATACAAGCTCGACAAGAATTTTGAAGAAGGCGGTCCCATTCTTTCCCTGGGGCGTTTCTGGCAAGTTGTGCCGTGGCCTTTCACCGACAAGAAAAAAGCCCTTGCCTATTACCGCGAATTTCAAAAAACTCCTTTTTTCAAGAATAGCGTAGAAGGCCATGTCTACCTGGCAGAACTTCTTGCTGATCTTGGGAGTTCCTACTGGGGAAGCAACAAGAATGAAAAAGAGGTAAGAAAGCTTTTGAATGAGGCAAAGAAGCTTACCAATGCCCCATATTGGAGAAAAAAGATAAAAGAGGTGGAACAGAGCCTGTAAAAAAAACTATTTAAAAGTTAGTCAATACAGGGATTCTATTTATAATTGGCAATAGGGGAAGGGCATAATAAATTTTCCTTCCCCTATATTTTTACGAGATCATCATCCGATAAGAACCATATAAATATCCATAACATTTGTCTGGGTGGGGCCCGTAATGACATGCCCACCGATTTTCTTAAAGAAGTTGTATGAATCGTTCTTTTCCAGATAAATTTCCGGCTCGATTCCGGCTGATCGGGCTTTTTGGGCGGTATACGGATCACTCACAGCTCCGGCTGCATCTGTGGGGCCGTCTGTGCCGTCGCTGCCGCAGCACAACATAACCATGTCCTCTTCTCCTTCCATGGCAAGAGCGCCGGCAAGGGCCATCTCTTGGTTTCTTCCCCCCTTTCCCTTGCCCCTGATTGTAACGGTAGTCTCCCCGCCTGCTATTATGCAGGCCCGAGGCGGAACCGGTCTTTTGTTCTTCTTTATCTCTTTTGCCACGGATGTCAAAAACAAAGCAGCCTGCCTTGCCTCGCCTTCCAGCATGGTCGTCAGGACCAGTGCATTGTAACCCCGCCTTTCAGCTTCCATTGCAGCGGTTTCTATGGCGGTCTTGTTGCTTGCAACAATGAAGTGGGCTGCTGTTTCGAAGCAGGAATCACCTGGCTTTGGTGTTTCCTCAATGACACCCCGAACTCCTGCCTCGAGATGCGCTATTACACTTCCGGGCATTTTCTTGTATATGCCGTATCGTGAAATGATCGAAAGGGCCTGGCTGTAGGTAGAAGGGTCTGCCACAGCAGGACCTGATGCTATCACATCGAGTCTGTCGCCTATAACATCAGATACGATCAAGACCAGCAGTCGCGCAGGCCAGACAGCTCTTGCCAGCCTTCCACCCTTTATTCCGGACAGGTGCTTGCGTATGGTGTTGATCTCTTCTATCTTTGCGCCGCATGAGAGAAGAAGCCTTATTGCGGCCTGCTTGTCTTCCAGGCTTATCCCTTCAGCGGGAAGGCATAAAAGGGAAGAGCCACCCCCGGAAAGCAGGCATATAACAAGATCATCTTCACCAGCTTTTCTTGCTGTATCCAGGATCTTGTTAGCCGCGGTCACGCTGTTTTCGTCAGGAACAGGATGGCCAGCCTCAATTACTGAGGTATAGTCCAGCGGCATGGAATGCCCGTATTTTACGGATATGATGCCTGATGTTATCCTGGAGGCAAGGATCTTTTCCGCTGCCTGCGCCATGGAGGCGGTGGCCTTTCCCGCACCTATGATAAATATTTTTTTGAAGCGATCCAGGTCATAGGTGATATTGCCGGCATATAAGACTCCGTCTTTTACCCGGCAGAAACTGGAGACAGATTCAGAGGCTTTAACCGCTTCAACAGCGGCCCTGTAAATACAGATGGCATCATCATGCATACAGGATTTGCTATTATTCGCAGTCATGTGGAACGTCCGCTGGTGATGGCCCGCCCGCAAGGCGGATTCAGTGCATGCATGGTTGATCGAAGCGATTCCCGCAACAGATAGTTATTCCTGGGAACGGGTGCGACTGCATGCTTTTTAGAAATCAATGTCTAGGCCGGGAAAGCAATAAAAGACCTTCTTTTTTGCTTGGACCTCAAGATAAGCACGGGGATTTTCACGAAGGAGATAAGGCAAAAAAAGAAGTAACTTTGTCAGGAGTTTTCCTTCTGCCCATCTGTTTTTTCAGCTTCCTGACTCTTTTTGGCCTCATTTTCGTTTTTGCTTTTCTTTCTCGGCTTTTTGCGTTTCTTGCAGGTCCTGTCTTCGCGCACGAATGCGCATAGTTGCGGATTATTATATTCCTTGCAGTTGTATGGATTATAGAGGGGGCACTCTTTTTTCTGTTTACTCATGGTTCGCCTGCTTTTGGTTTTATGGTGTTTGATCCCGGATTATTATTTTAACTTGACTTCAACCAGCTTTGGTTTCTTGCAAACCCTTTGCCTGGTTCGTGTAACTGCATGTTTTATAACCATATAACATAGTAGTTAAAATCTGCCAAGGGTTAACTTTATCCTTGATCTGTGAGCGATTCCCGTATGCCTGATGCGTGAAGGGCAACCGGCTGATAATGGTAAATTATATCGGCATGTTGCTGGTAAGGTAATAAAGCTCTGTATGCAAGGCGTTGAGAGCCTGGAAGGGGCGAGACGCAGCGAGAGTATGTTGAGCCCATTTTACGGCGAAGCGCAGCGTAGCAGACTGTCTTTTTACGAGTCCGTCATAAAATATTTGCCCAATGGGATTATATGAGGTAAAGCTGTTTTCCTGAATCCGGGAGGGAAGACGGCTGTCTGTTTTTATATATGTTTTTAAATCAGGATGTTGAAAAACAGATATGACTCTATTTTTTTACCCTGAAAATTGGTGCCCTTTGGTTGTTTCCCGGCATACCTTTTGTTTCACCGACGATCATGATGATCTCGTAACATTTAATGATTAGCCGCAATCACCCCCGGGCATGAAAACACGGCTGTTTTTCATATCGGTTCCATGGGTGTTTTCACGCTCCGGTTTATTGACAATAATTCAGTTATGGAAAGAATTTTATAACCATGCGAAACAGGCCGGAAAAGGAAGAAATTTGCAGAATTGCAGGGGAGGCGAAGCAGCTTTTTTCCAAAGCTGCACAAGTACCTGTTGTAACCGATCCAGCGCGTTTTAAAAACGCTGTTGAAGCGTGCGAGCGGTTTGCAAATAGAATCAGCGGTGACCACCTGAAGATGGCTGTTGTGGGCACTATAAAGTCCGGTAAGAGCACCGTGATAAATTCTCTGTTCTGCGGGGATTACCTGAGGCGGGGAGCTGGTGTTATAACATCCATAGTTACAAGGATAAGGAGATCCGACCGCCTTGCCGCAAAACTTTACTTGAAGACCGCAGAAGAGATAAACGCCGAGATTACAGGTATTGTAAGAAAGATTCCCATTCCCGGCAAAGAGCAGTTGGAAAAAGATTTCGATATCAGGAATAAAGACAAGCGTATTTCTTTGGCCAAAAGCTTGGAGTCCCTTGGCTCGGAGCATTTCATGGAAAAGGACATGCGCAATCCCGGGCTTTTTTTGCTTCGGTCCTATCTTGCGGGATACTCCAGGGTTGAGAGATTCATGAACCAGGATTCGAGCCTGCTGGTATTCGACAGTGAGAAGTTTTTTTCACACAAGGAGTTTTCCGGAGACGAGATTCTTGCTGTTTTTGTCAAGGATATCCTGCTGGAGGTGAATTCAGGACTGATCGAACCAGGCATCGAGGTGGCCGATTGCCAGGGAAGCGATTCCCCCAATCCTTTGCACATGACCATGATACAGGACTACCTGGGAGAAGCGGATCTGGTGGTTTATATCATCAGCAGCAGAACCGGGATCAGGCGCGCTGACCTCGACTTTTTATCCATGATCAAGCAGATGGGAATAATCGGCCAGTGCATGTTTGTCATGAACTTCGATTTTGATGAGCACAATGACGTTTCCGACCTGGAGCGGGTAAAAAAAGTGGTGGCAGCAGATCTTGCCATGATTGCCGGTGATCCTGATATTTATACGTTTTCCGCCCTCTATTCCCTTTTTTGCTCCATGGAGAAGTCACTCGAGCAAAGGGATGCGTCGCGTTTGAGCCAATGGCGTACCGCCACGGAGCTTGCAGGCTTGTCCGAGTCTGAAATGGAGCGTTTTGTAAAAGATTTCAGAAACATGATCACGAGGCACCGTTATGCGCTCATGGTACGCTCCCATGCATCGAGGATACGAAGCCACATTGCCGACCTTCTCCGGCTGGTACGGCTCGATGCTGAAGCCTTGAGAGCCGATTCAAAACGGACGGATGAGATTGCCCGGACAATAGAGAAGAGGCTGAGCAGCATAAAAAAGAGTGAAAAGACGATCAGGAGCGCCATGGAAGGGGCCTGTTCCCAGATGAAGCGCGAGATAAGAAAGGTCACAGACAGGTTTTTCGATAATAAAAGGGGTGAGCCGCTTCCAAGGGTGCTTGACTACGTGCGGAATTATGACATCGATCTTCGCGATTACGCCAAGGAACTTGATGGAAATTTTTCAGGTGTTCTCCTGGCTCTTTTCGAACGGTTCCAGAACGATCTGGACGGATACATGGCCAAGGAGATCAATCCCCTGATTTTCCGGTTTGTAAAA
Organism: uncultured Desulfobacteraceae bacterium; assembly: GCA_964451355.1. Classification (GTDB taxonomy): domain Bacteria; phylum Desulfobacterota; class Desulfobacteria; order Desulfobacterales; family Desulfosalsimonadaceae; genus CAYVIE01. The sequence goes on along the minus strand of CAYVIE010000004.1, from coordinate 32,619 downwards.
GAAACCGAGGATTACATCAAGGAGTCGGTGGGGGCTGTTTTCAGCCCCTATGATCATGCAGCAGGAGACCTGTTGCGTGATTTGTTAAGCGGCTCCAATGGCAATGCCCCTGGCCCGGTTCCAGGCGACTGGCATATAGATTTTGAAGGAATCAAGAAGGAAAAGGGCCTGGAGTTGCCTTCATCAAAGACTATCCTTGATTACTCTGCCGGGATAAGAACAGAGGCTTTCATGAAGCTTGGCTGGTACAAGGTGTTTTCAAGAATAAGGTCTTGGCTTGGGAAGGATCCAAAAGATGCTGATTTAGGTTTGCGTGCGCTTCAGGGAGCGGTGTCGCGCATAAAGAAGGAAACAGAGACCGCTATATATTTCCATTTCAAGAATTTTCGTGAAAACCTGAAATTCCAGTATTTTTTCAAGTTGATAGATTATGCGGCCGAAACCGCCTTTGAGATCGTTACCCAGAGATACGAATCGATTGAAAAGGATGTGCGTTCAATCATTGAAAATCTCGGCCAACAAAAATCAACAAGGAAAGATATCATGGAGAAAATTTCTGAACTCGAAGCCATGGCCCATGAATTACTGGGGCGGATCGATTCTTTGATAGAGGCATATTCCTGATCTGGCTTGCCGTGTATCATGAGGTTACCGGAATTCTACGCAAATAATACATTGATTTCATAGGAATCTTGCAGTAATTGGCTTGAATATGAGTAAATTATGATGGACTTTTTACAATTCCATCAAATATTTACGGCTGCTTATTTGGATACCATCTTCTGTGACTGACAAATCAGTCACAGAAGATGGCGCTTTGGAAAATGGTGCTGCAAGAGATATGAGTTTCTCCGTTTTGCAGGTTTTTATCTTTCAGGAACAAGGAGAAATTGGAAATGGCAAAGGGTGGAGAGCCGAAAACCAGGGAAATGCTCCTTGGGGCCGCGGTGGAGATGTTCGGGGAGAAGGGTTTCCAGATGACCCGGATTTCTGACATTGTTGCCAGGGCGGGAGTCTCCCAGGGGACGTTTTACAATTACTTCAACTCCAAGGAGGAGATCTTCAAAGAGATCTGCAACGCCTTTGTGGAGAAGATCAAGGCCCTGTTTATCGAAAGGACCAAGGATATATTCGATGTTGATACCGCCGCGGAGGTAAAAAATAATGTGGCTGCTATAATTGAGGATCTTTTCAGAATATACGAGGATAATCTTTCCGTGGCCGAGCTTCTTTTTCGAGAAGGCATAGGCAACGGGGGGCTTTTCAAGGAGATATACGAGGATATATGGGAGATATTCATTGAGCTCATAGCCCAACAGTTGCGAATAGGTAACGAAAAGGGTTTTCTGACCACAGAGACCACGGAGTTCGCAGCGGTTTTTGTTTTCGGCCTTTTTGAAAGGAGCCTTTTCTATTTTCTGCTTGTAAAAAAGATCGCAGACACCCGGCCATTGCAGCAAGCCATGGCGAATTTCATCCTGCGCGGCGTAGGGTTCAGGGAGGATTGAACTGTTTCAGGCCTTATTCACCTGTCGCCGAATCGAGCGCAGCCATGCAAGCCTCGTGGGAAAAGCCTTTCTGCTTGAGATACCGGTAAACACGCCGTTGAATATCCTGCCTGCTGTTTTTATTGAACAAGCCTTTCCTTTTCATGTAGTTTCTTGCCGCCGCGCACGCAGCTTCAATCTCATCGTATTCGGCCAGAGCCGATTCAATGATTCCGTTTTCTATCCCCTTTTGGGAAAGCTCCCATTTAAGGGCGAATTTTCCTTTTGGGTTATATCTTTTACGGTATGATATCCAGCTTTCAGCAAACAATGCGTCATTAATGTAGCCGAGCTCCTTCAGTCTTTTTGTTACCTCACAAATGATCCCGGCCGGAATTTTCTTTTTTGCGAGGTGTCTTTCAACCTCTTTACAAGATCTGTCCCGGACCGCAAGAAAGCGGAAGGCTATGGAAAGGGCGTGGGTGTATTCTTTATCCTGTTTCATGAAAGTTCTGGCAATAATCAGGGCAATAATCAGGGGTGATCAAGGGACCAGGAATATGGCCAGGCTATCCGGGGATTACTTTGTACGCGGCCCTGCCACGCGCATGGCTCAAAGATCGGGGGGATCCGGCTCCATGAATGTCTCTTCATCAAAGGTATGGCCCTTGATTGGCTTTGCTGAAGCCTCCACAACTGACGGATCCCTCATCATGGCTGAAAGCTCGTTCAAAGCTTTCCGGACCTCTTTTGCGCCTTCGGTCGCAATCCAATGCACCTGCTGGTAATCGTCTATAACAGGCCCTAGGGGATATCTTCCCCGGTGCTTTTCTATGTAACGGTAGGCAGTATGCCTGACATAATTCCATGTGTCACGCCTTGTCTGGGTCCCCAGTGGTATGAGGTCGTCTATCGCATCCAGCCGTTTTTTTACGAACCTCTTGAAAAGAAGCTTGTAGAAGAACGAATACCAGATCACCAGCATTACGCCGGCTGCAGCAGGCCCGCCATACAGAACCAGGGGATTGTCCGGTCCCGGGACAAGCCCGTAGGCCATTGCTCCTGCAATGAGAATAAGTGTGAGGACAATCGAGAAGAAAAGTCCGGCCCCAGTCATTTTCCAGAAGAATTTTCTTCTTTCCCGTCCAAATGAACACAAGGCCTCGAGAAGATGATCCAGTCTTTCCGCATGGGTTTCTATGTATGCGGCCAGGTTGTCGAGCCTTTTTCTCGGAGCGTCGAGCACTGCTTTTTTGAGTTTTTTTCTCTCGTTGTTCAAGTGTGACAGGAATTCCCTTGAATCATCCGGTGATTGAGGGTCCTTACCCGTGGCCCTGACGGAATATGTAAGGTGAATGGGAGGGATGTCCTTTCTTCCCGTGATCTGTGAGAGATTCCAGCAAAGTGTGCCGTATACCTGGAGCAGGTCGCTCAAGGATGAACATTCGTCCACGCGGTTTAAGACGAAGAGTATTCTGTCCTCGAATGTCCTGTTGGTCACTGTTTCCCTCAGGCTGGTGTGAGCTTCCCGAATGGTGCCGGCCTTGTGGGGATCGAAAAGAACCAGCACCAGGTCGGCAAGCTGCGCAAAGTCGCCTATCACGTCCTGGTAATTGTATCCCCGGTCGCGTTCGGTGATGCTGTCTATCATGCCTGGGGTGTCTATGATCGCAAGGCTACGCAGAAAAGGGGAGTTGACTTTTTTCAGCCTGAAGTGAGCGGCGAACCTCTGCCCGTGCTTCTTCAAGATTTCAAAAGGGAATTCCGGATCATTCAAGAGAAACTTGCCGTCCCTCTCTTCTGTAACATGAACAGGCTCCCTTTCACTTACGTTTTCATCATAGGTGATCACAGTGAAAGAATCATCGGTCGGAGCCTGGCCTATGGCCTGAATGTCGGCCCCTATGAACTCGTTTATCAGGGTTGATTTTCCTGAAGAGTAATTGCCAAGGATAAGAACCATGGGCCGCCATTTTATGGTAGATTCCAGGGGAACATCGCTGTAATCATAGGCTATGGCCGCAGGTGAGAGGTAGGTCTTGACCATGTCCACCATTTCGCGGCGGAGTGAGTTGATATAGTTCTGGCGATATTCTGTATCCTGGGTAGTTTCTTCTTGTTTTACTTGCACCACCTGCTTGTCTTCCTTGTTTTCTCATCAATAAGTTTATCTGCTTCCCGCAATCTGAAAACTCCGGCCACTCGGGCCAAGGCATATTTATCTTTGATTCTTTTGCATCTATCAATAATCGGATTTCCGGTCAAGACCGAGTGGCGGTGATTTCCTTTGTCATTTTTCCTTATATGGCTTATTCTGCTATTGATGTCACGGGTTCTGGAAGCTCTTGCATGCAATTGATCACCTTGCCGGGAGGTTACATTGATGAAAGACAGGATATACCTTTCATCACGCAAGAGGGTTATATTCATAGTCCGCCTGCTCGTCACCTTGATAACAGGGTACATGGTTCTTTTTTCCCCGGGGTTGTACTGGTATTATCCTTATTCGTATCTTTTCGTTGCAGCATACCTTGCGACAAACCTCTGGACCGCGTGGCTGCCTGAAAAGAGCTTTCATGACCAGAGGATTTTTTATTTTTTTGTATTTTTCGACACCTTGATGATCATCGCCGGTATTTATATTTCAGGCCGTGAAGCCGGTGATTTCTATCTGGTCTATTTTCTTCTGATCGCTCTTTCCACCTTGAGCGCACAGTTTTCCTACCTGCTTGTTAATTCTCTTATTTTCGCTTCCCTTTACGCGATGTTTTTGTGGCATGGAGGATACCTGCAAGGCCCCAGGAGCGCAGAATACCTGCTCAGGATTCCATTTATTGTTATTATCGTGATGTTTTACGGTATGATGGTCAATATAATCATACGCGACCGTGAACGAAGATTGAAAGCCGAGCAGGAGAAATATCAGAGGCTGTTTGCTTCCACAGATGTCTCTGTGTTCACGGTGGACCGTAACGCTCGATTTGTATCGGCAAACCCGAAATACCTTCAGGAGCTTGGAATCTTCAACGAAAAAGAGCTGTTCGGTAAATTTTTCGGAGACTTTCACGGAGACGGTGAAACCCGGGAATTCGTTTCAGGTATCGCCAGGGTCTTTGAAAGCAAAAAACCGGTAAAGTTCGATATGTACGATTCAAGAAAAGACCGGTGGAAGGCCATGACCCTCAGTCCTGTATTCAATGATGAAGGTTGCGAGGTCACGGCTGTATCCGTCATATCCAAGGATATAACCGACCGGGTGGAAAAGGAAAATGAGCTGAAAGCCGCATACGATACCTTGAAGAAGACAAGGGACGAATTGATTCAAAAGGACAAGCTGGCTGCATTGGGGCGCATGGCTTCGGGAATAGCACATGAAATAAGAAATCCCCTCGAGATCATAGCCATGGGCCTGGATTACCTGGATACACTTTGCGCGGGTGACAACCCCAAAGCGGCTGAGGCCCTGGGAAGGATATCAGCTGCGGTAGACAGGGCAAACAGGATAATAGAAAATATTTTAAGATTTGCAAGGAAGTCTGAAGTAAAAATAGAAAAGATCAAGGCATGCGCTGTGGTCAAGGACGCAATGGCTCTTGTCTCCCACAGGATAAAAAAATCCGGAGTCGAATTCATTTTTGAATGCGCGGATGAAAATCTTTGTGCTTTGGCCGATCCGGGTATGATTTCCCAGGTCCTTGTGAATCTTGTAAGCAACGCCATAGACGCCATGGAAAAGAGCGATGAAAAGAAGCTAACTGTCAGGGTATATCAGAAGACAGCCGATACTATCGGCTACAGGACCGGCTATAGGGATTCTGATTTTTTCAAGATAGGAGACCGGATGGTGGTGATAGAGGTATCTGATACAGGCGAAGGGATTGACAAAGACGATCTTAGCAAGATTTTCGAGCCTTTTTTCACAACAAAGGGTGCCGCCGGCGGTACCGGCCTTGGCCTTGCGCTTTGTCATTCAATAATGGAGCAGCAAAAGGGAATCATTGATGTTCAAAGTAAGCCCGGCAGGGGAGCAGTTTTTTATCTTTACCTGCAATCGGCATGAAACGAGTGACTGGAAACCATAAGCGGAGAGGAAAAGATGGGAGAAAAAATCAAAGTGTTGCTCGTGGATGACGAGGAGGATTTCTGTTTTTTCATGAGGGAAAACCTGATTAATTCCGGAAGGTTCGAAGTGCTGATCGCCACAAACGGAAAATGGGGGCTTGAACTGGCACGCAAAGAAAAGCCTGATATTATAATACTAGACCTGATGATGCCGCAGATGGGCGGCGACGAGGTCGCAAGGCATCTGAAGGAAAGCCCGGAGACTCAGGATATTCCGGTTATATTTTTGACAGCGCTTGTCACCAGGGAGGAGACCGAAAGCGAAAAAGGGATGATGAAAAGGATGGGAGAGTCTTATTACATCGCAAAGCCTGTCAGGACAAGGGAACTTATTGCCGCCATAGATCAGCGGCTTGCCGGGGATTGAGACAAGCCCGCAATCATCCGGGATCATGAGTGGCCCATCATCCACAGGTTGCGTTCGCTCGTCCGGCTAGCAGGCAAATTCTTATGGGTTCTGGTGTTCATCATAATCATGCCTGTATGCGGACAGTATCCTCTGTTTTGTAAGCGCCATTAGTTCTTCAATGCGGTCCCTGGTATAATTTTTCGTGATAATCGGTTCGCCGATGACGACTTCGATGGTGCCAGGCCTGAATGCAAGTCTCTTTTTGGGAAGAACATGGCCGCTTCCATTAATGGTGATGGGCAGGATGGGCAGGCCGGTCTCGATGGCTGTAACAAAAGCTCCTTTCTTGAAGGGCAGCAGGCCCCTGCCGGTTGAGCGGGTTCCTTCGGGAAAAAACATCACACTGATACCCGGCAAAAGATTTGTTATCCCGTGGTTTAATTGTTCTACTGCCTTTTTATGATCCTTTCTGTCCACCACTATGTTTCCCATGGCCTTGGCCGCGTATCCGAACAGCGGTATCCACAGCAGCTCTTTTTTCATCACCCATCTGAACTGGAGGCGTGTTTCCATCAGGGCTGGAATATCGAACAAGGACCGGTGGTTTGATATTATGATATAGCTTTTTTCCGGATCCACGTTATTCAGGCCGCACACCTTAACCTTCACACCTGACACAAGGCATATGAACCTTGTCCAGAGCCGGCCCAGGGCAAACGCCAGGCGCCCGGTTTTACCCATGTGAGCCGCAACAACAACCGGCAGGAAGAAAATAATGCAGGAACTTCCGGCCCAGAAGAACAACCATACGGTTTTTACACAATCGCTCAATAGCTTTTTCATGATGTTACCCGAGCAGTAGCGGTTAGACCTTCACGCGCGCCCTGGATACAGGCAGTGTGTGAGACAGGAGAAAGTCCCCGATTTCTTTTGGTGAAAGCACGTACTGGGCTGCTCCCATCTGGATCGCTTCCTTGGGCATACCGAAAACCACGCATGATTCCCTGTCCTGGGCTATTGTCACGGCCCCGGCTTCCTTCAAGCGAAGCAGGCCGACAGCTCCGTCGTCGCCCATGCCTGTCAGAAGAACCCCCGTGCACTTTTTGCCCAGGCATCGGGCCATGGACGAGAACATGCGGGTTATGGGGCGGAATGGCTGGTTGCCGGGCTGGTGGGGTACTATACGCAGCCTCATATCAGGTGTAATCTCCAGGTATTCCGTCTCCGGGGCAAAAAAGACAGACCCGGGCCGAAGCCGGTCTCCTGTTTTTCCGATTTTTGCTTCTATGTTTATATTTTTACCCAGCCAGTAGAGCATACCTTCAAGAAATCCCCTTGCAATGTGCTGGGTGACCAGGACCGGGACAGGGTAGTCCCTGGGCAGGATGGAAAGGATGGTTTTCAAGACTTCAGGCCCGCCTGTTGAAGCACCGATGCCTATCACCTTTGTCCTGTAAGTGGCGTCGGTTGTCAAACGCCCGGGTCTTTGCGTGGACCCACCCCTGCACCTGGTGCGCCCCACCACCTTAACCTCGGCCATGAGCTTGATGGTGGCAAGAAGCTTTTCAGTTTCGCAGCCGTATTCAGGGTGCCGCAATCCGGGCGGCTTTGCCACAACAGCCACAGCACCGGCCTGCATGGCTTCGAATATATTTTCAGATTGTTGTGGTGTTACAATGGAGCTGTGTATCACTATGGGAACAGGGCATCTTTCCATGATAATTCTTGTGGCTTCATACCCGTCCATTTGCGGCATCTGGATGTCCATCAGCACCAGATCAGGCCTCAGGCGTTCCACCAGTGTCACGGCCTCCATGCCGTCTTGCGCCTCGCCCGCGACAAAGAGACCAGGATCCGATTCGATGATATGTCTGAGGTGCCTGCGTGTTGTAATGGAGTCGTCTACTATGAGAACCCTTATCACAAGGCTTCTCCTACTGTGCGGTTACGGCCCGCTTCTTTGGCCTGGTATAAACACCGGTCGGCCGTGTTTATCACCAGGTCAGGGGTGATCGAGTTCGTGTCAGACGAGCTTGTTATGCCCGCGACTCCGAAACTGGCCGTGATTGTTAGTTTTTCACCATTAACTTCCACTTCCATGTTTTCTATGATCTTTCTGAATCTTTCAGCCGCTTTTTTCCCGCCTTCCGGATCAGTGTCAGGCAAAACGATTACAAATTCCTCTCCACCGTACCTTGCTATCCAGTCGATATCCTGGCGGAGCGCGTCCTTCAGGTGCAGGGCGAATTTTACCAGCACCTTGTCTCCAGCCTGGTGGCCGTATTTGTCGTTGATCCTTTTGAAATAGTCGATATCACAGATGGCAAGGGATATAGGGTTCTGGTATCTTGCCGCGCGCTTGAACGCCAATGGGAAATTGTCGTTGAAGTAGCCGCGGTTAAAGACACGGGTCAATGGATCGGTAATTGAAAGGAGGGCTATCTCCTGGTTTCTTCTCTTCAGGGTCTGCTCAAGGCTTATTATACGTTCAGCAGTCATCAGCCTGGCCATAAGTTCAGCCTCGTCAACCGGCTTTATCAGGTAATCGTCAGCGCCGGCCTTTAGCCCTTCGATTATATCGATCTTTTTTTCGCGGGCGGTCAGCATGATAATATATACGTATCCTCCGAAATCGTGCTGGCGAATGGCCCGGCAAAGCTCGGATCCGTCCATTTCAGGCATGACCCAGTCGGTAATTACTATGGAAATATGATTGTTTAACAGGATGTTCATGGCCTCTATGCCGTTTTGGGCCACCTGGACAAAGTACCCCTGGTTTTCCAGCATCAACTGGAATTTCAACGCCTGGGTGCGGCTGTCTTCCACAATAAGTATTTCGGGTCGGTCTGTTTTTTCCATGGCTGTCTTATTCATCATTTTTGTGTGATGTTATGGAATGTTAAAGGCGGTCTCAATGACGGCGACAAAAAATTTTTTTATGATTTGCGGCAATCACCCCTGGACATGCAAACAAGGCTGCTCTCTCCCAAGTCCCGGAGGTGTTTTTACGGTAAAGACCGTCTGCCGCGTTGCTCTTCGCCGTGAAGTGGTCTGCCGTATTTTCAGTGAAGACTATATCCCGGATCATATCAACCTTTCAAGTGTTGCAAGGAGGTTGCTCTGGTCGAAACTGCTTTTTACTATGTACGCGTCCGCGCCTGCATGAATTCCCCGCTCCTTGTCCGCCTGGGAATCGAGGCTTGTTACCAGTATCACTGGGAGCTCCTCGAGCTGTGAGTCTGCCTTTATTTTTTCAGTCAGCTCGAAACCGTTCATGTTGGGCATCTCAATGTCGGTCACGACAGCATCGAATGGTTCTGATTTCACCATTCGCAGTCCCTCCCGTCCATCCGTGGCGGTCCTGACCTTGTAGCCGGCGGCTTCGAGAATGTTCTTCAAAAGGGTCCTGGATGTGAATGAGTCCTCAACAACAAGGATTTTCTTTTCAACGATAGTGGATTCCTTTTGACGTATCGCTTTGAGCGTTCCTCCGGTGATAAGTTTTCTGGCGTTCATGACGAGATCCACGGAGTTCAGGACGAGCACCAGTTCTCCTGTAGCAAGCATCGTTGCTCCGGCGATATTGTTCACCCTGGCAAACTGTGTTCCAAGCGGCTTTACCAGGACTTCCTGTTCGTTCTTGACCGCATCTACAACAAAGCCGATCCTCTCATCGCCTGACCCCATGACAACGGCAAAGACCACCTGGCGTGAGCCCTGATCCTTTCGCGTATCCGCCGTCTGAAGCACCTGCGAGAGCCTGACAAGTGGGATATGGCTTCCTTCAACAGCCACGACCTCGCGGTTTTTAACGGTATGTATCGATTCTTCAGGGATATAGAGGATCTTGTCCGTTGAAGCCGTGGGAAGGATGTATGTCTGGCCTGAAGACTCCACGATGATTCCCCTGAAGGTGGCAAGGGTCATGGGTATCTGGAGGATAAAGGTTGTTCCCTTACCCGGCTGGGAGCGAACAGACACGTTTCCGCCGATTCCCTCCACGGCTTCCTTGACAATCGCCATTCCAAGCCCCCTCCCGGAAATGTCGGTTATCAACGGGCTTGTGGATATCCCTGAATTGAACACCAGGAATAATGCTTCTTCATCTGAAAGTTTTGAAGCATCCTCCTGCGGGATAACTCCCATTTCAACCGCTTTTTCGATCAGCCTCTCAGCCGGGATGCCTGCTCCGTCATCGGCCACGGTCAGGGTTACCCTGTTGGTCGCTATTTGTGTAACGCTGATTTTTATGGTTCCCTTGGGATTCTTGTTCTGTTTTTTCCTGACCTCGGGGGGTTCGATTCCATGGTCTACAGCGTTTCTGACCAGGTGAATAAGGGGATCTTTCAGCCTTTCTTGTATTCGCTTATCGATTTCTATGTCCTGGCCTTCGATAACAAGCTTTACGGATTTTCCAAGAGAAGAGGCAAGCTCCCTGACCATGCGGGGAAGAATGGCAAAGAGTCCTGAGAACGGCATCAATGTGGTTTCCTTGATATCATAGAGGAAATCATCGACCAGCGATGCAATTGTCCTGTTTTCCCGTTCCATTGTACGGATTTTGCCCGTCAATTCAGAGGCGTTTTTCTTGCGCCGTTCCAGCAGTTTGTCAAGAAAGGATGAAATACCTGCATAGCGCCCGGTCTTTTCCTCTTCTTTTTTTATCAGCTCCAGTACCGGGGCGATTCTCTCCCATTCGTTCAGCTCGCTGTTGATCTCTTCGCGCAATCTTTTGAAAGCCGCCAGCCGCTGCTGGGTCACTTGTTTGATCGTTACAAACTCCTCTGCCTTGCGCAACAGGGTGTCAAGCCTGGCTGCGTGTATCCTGACCGTGGCGGAATCGAAATCTTGCGGCAGCTTGCAGACAGAGGAAGGCTGAGGGGCGCACACCTGTTCCTCATCGATCATATCAGCATCTGCCGCGGAGCAGACTGCTTGTTTTTCTGATGGCCTCGATGTTGCGGCTTTGTCCCCGGGCCGGGACGGGCCGGATGAAGCAGTGGAGTCAGAGATGGTGAGGGCCGTATCCTCCATAATTTTTTCAAGGCCGGCCTTTTCATCTTCGCCCGCATTAATGTATTTTTCGATGAGCATAACAGCGGACCGGACTTTATCGATGGAATCCTGGCTGATGCTTGAATGGTTACTTTTCATTTCGGCGAACAGGCTTTCCATGGCCTGGCTCAGGTTTTCCACGGGGCGCACTTCCACGGACCTGGCCGCCCCTTTCAGGCTGTGGGCCTCGCGGAAGATCCTTTCTATTACTTTTGCTTTTTCATCATCGGCAAGAACTTCCTCAAGCTCCGACAATCCGGAATAGAGGGCCTCGATCCTCTCTTTCGCCTCCAGGAGAAAGGTTTCGTGGAGCTTTTTCTCAAGCTCTGATAAGTCCATAAGCAGACCTTTTTGTCAGGGATTCTGGTTTGTTCTCATGTTCTGGCCCTGGGGCTGGTGCATTCCCTTCAAACCTTGTATGTGCTTATGAATTCTTTCAGCTTGTGCCCCATTGTTTCGAGGTCCTTTATGGCCTCTTCGAGTTGCTTCACGCTTTCTAAGTTTTGCCGCGTAGCTTCGCTGATGCTCTCCATGGCTGTGGAAAGCTGGTCTATGCCGGTCAGTTGCTGCTGGGTTGACGCGGTTATCTGAAGGGCCATCGCAGAAGACTCAGATACGTTATGAGTGAGCCTGTCGATGGCGATTCCCGCCTGTTCGGAAAGCTCTACAGCCTCATCAACGGTCTTGATCCCCCGTTCAGTAGCCATGACCGCGGCGCTGGTCGCTTTCTGGATATCATTCAGGATGCTCCTGACCTGGCTTGTGGCGTCCTTTGATTGTTCAGCAAGGGATTTTACCTCCTGGGCCACAACCGCGAAGCCTTTGCCATGTTCACCCGCCTTGGCCGCCTCTATGGCGGCGTTGACCGCGAGTATATTGGACTGGTCGGCAATGTCGGTTACCGTGTTGATGATCTCCCCTATGCGCTGCATCTGTTCGCTAAGCTTCACGGTGCTTTCCGCGATATAGTTCATCTCCTTTTTGATTCTGCTTATTCCGGCCATTGTATTCTCGGTCGCTGCCTTGCCCGCCTGGGAAATCTTTGCTGTGCGTTCAGCGCTCCGGGAAACATTTTCCGCCTTTTCAAGCGCCATCTGGGATGTCTGCCTGACCTCTTCCACGGTTGCTGTTACTTCAGTTATGGAGGTCGATGTTTCTGACGCACTTGATGCGAGCTGGGTAGCGGTTGTGGATATCTGGGTTATGGAGCCCACAAGAACCTCGCTGGATTCTTTTATCATTCGGATTTGCTCTCTGAACCTCTTTGTGCCCCTTGCAAATGTCTGCCAGAGAATACCGATTTCATCCTTGCGCAGATCCTTTTTCTCCGGGAGATCGGCTGTGAAATCGCCTTCGTCCATCAAAAGGGTATGATACGCTATGACCTGCAGGGGCTTGGCAATGGCATTGGATTGGAGCACTCCGACCACCCCTACGAGGACCACGAGCAACAACAGTATCCAGAGGATGTTCAGCCTCAGGTTTGAAAGAAAGCTCATGGCCTCATCGTAGTCTACCTTGGTCACTATTCCCCAGTCGAAATCAGCCTGAAGAGTATCGTTAAGACGCATTGGCGCATAAACAGCAAGTACCCTTTTGCCCCTGTAATCGATCATCTTGAGCTTGCCGCTTTTGCCGCGGATCGCCATTAATGAGGCTTTGGTTTCGATTTTCCGCGCAAGTATATTTTCATAAGAGATGAACTTTGAACCGCTTCTGAGCAGTCCGTCTTGCCCTATCAGGTAAATTTCTCCCGTTTGCCCGAGCCGCAGGTCATGCTTTACCAGACCTGTTATCTGTCCGGCATCGATCTCAAAGACAAGGATCGATTGGAGATTTCCCGCCTCGTCTATGACAGGCGCTCCCATGAATATCACATGCCTTTTCATGGGAGCATAGTAGACGATGTCTGTGAATACAGCTTCATTTTTTTTTATTATACTGGCGGCTAGACTATTAAGCGTTGGATCCGCCAGGTCGGATGTGCTCATCCGGGTGCCGGGCATCTGGCGAAGAGCAGATGAAAACATGACATTCCCTGATAGATCGAGCACCATTATGTCAGTGAAGCCGAAGATCTTCATGTAGTCCCTGAAAAGAGTTTCTGCTATTTTGTAGTAATTCTGGTCGGATATAACCGCGGTGCTTTGGGTTCTGCTCTGGAATATCAGAACCTTCAATCGTTCCCTCAGAAATGACGTGACCTGTTCCTTCATTGTTTCGTTTGCCGCCTCTATGTGCGCAAAAACCTGGGATTCAAGGGTCTTGTTGGCGTAATAATAAGTTGTAGCGGCAAGTACTATCAAAGGCAGGAAGCCTACGATGAAAAAGTAGAATATCAGCTTTGCCAGAAGGCTTTCTGAGATTTTTTTAAACATTCCTTCCTCCTTGAAATAGGCGACATGATGGAGAACCGAGATTTCCAGGTTTATAACTTATGGGCTCGTAAACTTTCATGATCAGCAGCAATCACCCCAAGGCGCAAAATCACGGATATTATTCATCCCGGCTTTGGAAGGTGATTTCACAGCAAAGCCTTTCATATTTACTGATCAATGACCATGGACTGTTTGTTCAAAAGAGCATTGTGATCCAGCACTGCCACAGGACCCGGCGCTATTCCAAGAATATACGAATATCCCGCGTCATTGGCTGACAGGATGTTGTCTTTGATCTCTTTTTCAGTAAACATTCTCATACCGAATATTTCCTGGGCCGCTATGCAGAAATCTATCTCCGGGCCGGCTATCAAAATGGCAAGGTTAATTTTCTCCGGTAAAAGAGGTGTAAGTCCGAATAGCGCTCTAAGATCTATCACGGATTTTATTTCGCCCCTGTTATATAATATTCCGGCCACGTGGGCAGGCACACCAGGCACGGGAGTGATTCTTTGAACAGGTATGGTTTCTGCGACATACTCGGCTTTAATGGCATATTTTTCATTTGAAATATCGAAAACCAGGTATGGCTCACCGGTTTCAGCCCTTGCTTCCACCTCAATCCTTTTTGCAAGGATTTTCGCTCGTTGCTTCAGGATTTCAATGTCACCAGGGCCTGAACCGTTGTTTGGCTGTGCTTTATCCATATTTTCTGATCCCGCAACCAATCATGATTTAATTTTCTGAGTCACATGAAAAAAGACATATGGCTTTTTCATGCGATCATAAGCAGTCCGTAAGCTAATGCGGGCGATGGCCGGCCCGCCGCTACTGTTTTTCATGCCAGAAGCCTTGTCACCATTTCTGACAACCTTTTTGCGGTAAGCCCTTCTGAAAATGGAACAGTCTGTTCTGGATCCATTTCAGCCAGGAGTGATTTCACTGTGCTGAGGTATTTTTCAGCGGCCTTGGCACGGCCGGTATTTTTCATCTGCAGGGCCAGGGAGAAATGAGCCATGATGAAATCGGGATCAAGGTATATGGCCCGCTTCAGAGCCTGGGCAGCCTCTTCCATTCTGCCTTCCTCCTGGGCGATAATAGCTGACAGGAAATGCGCTTCAGGGTTCAGGGGTTCCGCCTTAAGGGCTTCCTTGCACCAGAACGAAGCCTCGTCCATCTCCCCCATGTTAGCGTAAGATCTGACCAGAAGCAGCATCCCCGAAGTCGCTATGAGAAGGTCGTCATTCCTGCTGGCATCCCTCTTTACCAGTTCCAGGAGAAGGGATGAACTATTCCGGTAATCTCCCTTGTTGTAAGCTGCCTGGGCTTCTTTTAAAATCTCAAGGGAATCTTTTTTCGTGACGCGGTCAGTTTTGCGCCTGAAGGGAACGACCGGGGGGCTTATGCTGGCGGGGAGTCCCGCAGGTGTCCTCCTGGCAAGAGCCTGATGCTGGTTGTATCCAGGTTGAATCGGCTCGATGTAATTGCGTTCTGTTCTTCTGGGAGGCCCTTTCCTGAAAAAGATCGTATTTTTGAACCTGACCGGGGTCATTTCGGGCGAATCTATAAATGCTGTTTCCGCGGGACCTACAACCAGCCACCCGTTACGATCCAAAATCCGTATCAGCTTGTCCACTACTTTTTGCCTGATCGAAGGAGAAAAGTACATCAAGACATTTCTGCATATTACAAGGTCAAATGGATCGTTGAAGCGCAATACCATGCCGTAGTCCTTTTCCTTGGCCAGGTTGAGCCGTACGAACCTGACCATTTCCCTGATGCCTGGTTTTATTTCAAAGTGGTTTTCATCCTTTTTTTCAAAGTAGCGGTTGAGTATTGTTTTCGGGGTCTCCCTGAACGACCAGTGGGTATATAATCCTTTCCTCGCCTTTTCCAGAAAGAAGGGATTTATGTCCGACCCTATGATTGTCATGGGTATGCCGGATATACGATAGGACATCTCTTCCATGAGCATGGCTATGGAATATGGCTCTTCGCCGCTTGCGCAGCCGGCACTCCAGACACGTATGCTTTTATCTGGTCTTCTGGGGTGATAAATAAGACCCCTGAAAATATCATCCTTCAATACCTGGAAAAACGCCTTGTCCCTGAAAAAATAAGTCTCACCCACTGTCAAGTGCGCAATAAGGGTATCGAGTGCCTGCCGGGAGAGTTTTTTATTTCCTATCTGCCCGATAAGAACAGATGGGTTCGGATACCCGAGGTTGCGGGAAGCGTCACAGACAACCTTCAAAAGGAAGCGTTTTTTAGATTCCGGAAAAATGAGCCCGGTTTCCGCCTCTATGAATGAAGCAATCCTGCGGTAATCAGAATCAACTATTTTTTCAGCGATGCTTGTCATTCTAAGCTTTCTGCTGCTTCGACAAGTTTTTCAGCAAGGTCATCCGGTATAAGATCAGTCTGCTCGCAAGTCAGGATAGCGTCTCCGTTAATGGCTATGATTCCCGAAAAACCTCCGCAGATATCACTCAGAATTTCGTGGCGGGACACCTGGTCTGATTCAGGTGTCCTGATCAATCCGGTGACATCGTCTGCTACAAAAGCAACCAGCCCTCGTTTACAGATGATTATTATAAACCTGTCGGATGCTTTCAGATCCCTTGCTTTTTTCCCAAGCTCGGGTCTGATGTCAAAAACCGGAATTAGTCTCCCATGCAGGTTCAAAACGCCCATGAGCCCGGAAGGAGCGTTCGGAACCATGGTCAATGCGGCAGCGCGGACAACATGATGAACGGAGCCGGCGGGGACGCCGAAAAGTTGGCCGTCGATGGAAAACACAAGGTAGTTTTTTTCCGTATGGTCCATGCGGAGTTATCCCCATATAGCATTATGCCGCAGGCAGCAGGGTCTGTATAACATGGCCCCATGCAATGGAAGGGAATCCTTTTATGCTTTATACCCTGCTATGTGAATTTTTACAAAATTTATAACAAAATAACCTTATTGTAACATCTGTTCAAGGATAAGATCCTGAATCCGTGACGAAAATTGGTGTATTACTGTATAAAATATTTTATTATCAATACGTTATAGCAAAATAAGCGAAAAATATTCTTTCGTTTGCGATCTGTATTGGCTGTTTGGACGTCGCTTTTTAAGCCGGCCCCGGGCAGGACATAAGGAGCGTAACCTTGATTTAAGCTTACAATTATGATATTTTAAATTAACTTATTAAAATGATTGAGAAATTTTTTAATCGATCTCTAAACCATGGCTTTTATCCGTCTTTATTATCATTTGAAGGACGTCCCGCAAGCCACAGATCGCAAGGAGCTATACAAGATGAACTGGAAAAGACAGTTGAATCATAGCATATGCAGTATCAGGGAGTTAAGGGAGTATATCAGGCTTACCCCCCAGCAGGAGGACTCCATACGAAGGGTTATCCGGCATCACCCGATGCGTATAACGCCGTATTACTTGTCATTGATCGATCCTGATGATCCAAGTGATCCCATCAGGAAGATGTGCATACCAGGTCCGGGGGAGCTTTCAGAGTCAGGAGAGTATGATACCAGCGGCGAACATGAAAATTCAAAGGTCCTGGGGCTCCAGCACAAGTACTCTCAAACAGCGTTGATACTTCTGACCAATGCATGCGCCATGTATTGCCGGCATTGTTTCAGAAAGAGGCTTGTCGGGGTTGCAACCAGGGAGATAGCCATTGAGCTCGATCCTGTGATCGAATACATAGAATCCCATACCGAGATTAATAATGTCTTGATTTCGGGGGGTGATCCCCTGGTCCTCTCCACCAAAAAGCTCGCTGATATACTCTTCAGGCTTGACAGCATTGCCCATCTCGATTTCATAAGGATCGGATCCAGGACTCCGGTCACATTGCCGCACAGGATCATAGATGACGACGCTCTTGTGGAGCTGTTGTCATGGTACTCCAAGAAGGACCGGCGTATATATGTGGTCACCCACTTCAATCATCCAAGGGAGATCACAGGTGAAGCGGTAAAGGCTGTTTCAAAATTGATCGATGCCGGAATCGTTGTGCACAACCAGGCCATCCTTATGAAAGGTATAAATGATAACGCGCATATACTGTCGGAGCTCTTAAACGGTCTGGCAGGCATAGGAGTGCAGCCCTATTACGTATTCCAATGCAGGCCAGTCAAGCGCGTGGTTGATCATTTCCAGGTTCCTTTGTCTGCGGGCACCAGGATCGTTGAAAAAGCCAAGTCGATGTGCAACGGTATATCAAAGCGTTTCAGGTATGTCATGAGCCATAAGAGCGGCAAGATCGAGATACTTGGAAGGGAGCAAGACAGGATTCTCCTTAAATATCACCAGGCTAAGGATCCTGCCATGACTGGCAGGATCCTTAGCTATCCATTGAGTCCCACGGCAGGATGGCTGGATGACTTGAAACAGGAGGCCGAGGCGGCATGAGTCTTGCTTGATCCAGGTAGCCTTGATTTGAAATAGCTTTTCAGGACATTAAAGATTTTCAGGGCAGGGCGGGGTTTATCCCCGCCTGTTTCAGTTTATTATGATCTCGTAACAGAGCAATAATATTTTTTACGAGAGGGGGAAGGGAAATCCTCCCTCCGCCATTTGAAATGAATTCAAATGGTTTAACCCCAACCGGAATTTTGCATAGCGGTGGGATCGTTTCGGTTCCGGCCGGTTTTTCCGTCTCGATTTCCCGGGTATTTTTAAGGACAGCACCGGAGGAATGTTCATGAGGCCGGTTATTGGCATTACAATGGGTGATCCGGTAGGCATAGGGCCTGAGATCATATGCAGGGCTTTTTTATCCAAAAAGATCAACGATTGGTGCAAGCCGCTTGTCCTGGGGGATCCCGGGGTAATGGAAAAAGCATGCGGGCTTGTTTCGCCCCGGCCGGGTATACGCTTGCTCAGACATGCCGGTGAGGCCGCATACCAGCCAGGAGTGATGGATGTCCTAAAGGTTTCGGCCCTGGACCCTTCAGGAATTTGCTGGGGAAAACCCAGCGCTCATACCGGGCGGGCCATGGTTGAATATATTAAAAGGGCTGTGGATCTTGCCCTGGCAGGAGATATCGCGGCGGTGGTCACGTGCCCCATAAACAAGTATGCCATCAGACTTGCGGGGATCGATTTTCCAGGGCATACCGAGATGCTTGCCAGGTGGACCGGCACGAGCGCCTATGCCATGATGCTCGCGTCATCCGATCTTCGGGTAGTACTTGCTACCATACATATCCCGATTTCCAGGGTCTCTTTTGACTTGAGCAGCCGCCTTGTGGAAGTAAAAATTCGCCTGACAGATGCCGCCTTGAAGACCCGCTTCGGTATCAAGCGGCCAAGGATAGCAGTTGCAGGCCTGAATCCACACGCGGGCGAAGACGGCCTTTTCGGGGACGAGGAGACTCAAAAAATCGCTCCTGCAATAGATGCTGCAAGGAAAACAGGAATTGATGTTTCAGGCCCTCATCCGGCAGACTCGCTTTTTTACCATGCTGCAAGGGGTGCCTATGACGCTGTCATATGCATGTACCATGACCAGGGCCTGATTCCATTTAAAATGCTTCATTTCAGAGACGGGGTGAATACGACCCTTGGGCTTCCCATCATACGGACGTCGGTGGATCATGGAACCGCCTATGATATCGCTGGTAAGGGAATAGCAGATCCCGGCAGCCTTCTTGCCGCAGTACGTATGGCGGCAAGCCAGGCTGCATTGACAGCAAAAATCAAGTCCGCAGATTCATGATTTTTTCTGGTGGAGTTATTGTAAGGAGATGTGGTTGCATACCTGTTTTTGTTCTTTCTCGATGATATCAAATTGGAGATCCCCTGGATACGTGAGGCATGAATAAGGACGCAGGAAACCGATGATATGAGCGGTTCGGATCGCATTATCATCCGGGGAGCAAGGGAGCACAATCTTAAGAATATCGATCTCGAGCTCCCAAAGAACCAGCTGGTGGTTATAACAGGGCTTTCCGGTTCAGGGAAATCGAGCCTCGCCTTTGATACCCTTTATGCTGAAGGGCAGCGCAGGTATGTTGAATCACTTTCAGCATATGCCAGGCAGTTTCTGGCCAGGATGGAAAAGCCCGATGTTGATTCCATAGAAGGGCTTTCTCCGGCCATAGCCATTGAACAGAAGTCAGCCGGGCATAATCCTCGCTCTACCGTGGGAACCGTTACAGAGATCTATGACTACCTGCGGCTCCTTTATGCCAGGGCCGGAACACAGCACTGTTATTCCTGCGGCCGTCCAATTACCTTCCAGACCATAGACCAGATAGTAGATTCAGTGCTTTCCCTGCCCGAGGGAACCCGTATATATATCCTCGCTCCCCTTGTGGAGGGGCAGAAAGGGACACATGAAAAACTGTTTGCACGGCTCAAGCGTGACGGCTTTGCCAGGGTGAAGGTCGATGGCCGTATCATGGAGATCGAGGATGTAAAGGGTCTGGACAAGAACAAGAGGCACGATATAGATGTTGTGATCGACCGGTTGGTGATTAAATCGAGCCTCCAGAACCGGCTTGCTGATTCCATCGAGCTTGCGGTTTCTCATTCAGAGGGAAGGGCCATTGTAGAGATTTTAAGCCTTCCGGATGGTTCGGGCGCATTGCCTGAGCCCATTCTTTTTTCCGAAAAATCGGCATGCCTTTATTGTAGTATCAGTTATCCCGAGCTGACTCCTGCAAGTTTTTCTTTCAATTCCCCCCGGGGGGCGTGTCCCGGATGTGACGGACTCGGAACCATAATGGAGATAGACCCGGACCTGGTTGTTCCTGACAAGAGTCTTTCCTTGCGTGAAGGAGCAGTATTGCCCTGGGCTAACCGCAACACAGTCAAGTTCATCGAGTTCATAGACGCCCTGACAAGGCAGTACAACACAGATATTTATACCCCCTTTGCTGATCTGCCCGAAGAATTCAAACATGTTCTCCTTTATGGCTCTGGGGCTGTTCCCATCCGCCATACTGTTGAGCAAGGGGGCAGACGCTATGATTTCACCCGGCCCTTTGAAGGTGTAATCCCAAATCTCAAGCGGCGTTACCGTGAGACTGATTCATACCAGGTAAGGGAGGATATCCGCCGCTATATGAACGAACGTCCGTGTCCCGAGTGCAACGGTACCAGGCTCAATCCGTCCAGCCGGTCCGTTCTTGTTGGCGGCAAAGGAATCGCAGAGGTTTGCGCCTTGCCGGTGCATGAAGCCCGCCCTTTTTTTGCCGGCCTTGAACTCCCGGGTAAAAAGGGGGTTATAGCTGTAAGGATCCTGAAGGAGATCATAGAAAGGCTTTCTTTTTTAGAGGAAGTCGGGCTTGGGTATCTTACCCTTGATCGCTCGGCAAACACTTTGTCTGGTGGAGAGAGCCAGAGGATACGTCTTGCCACGCAAATAGGATCCAAACTGACGGGTGTCTTGTATGTTTTGGATGAACCGAGTATCGGGCTCCACCAGAGAGACAACAGGAAGCTGCTTTCAGCCCTTCTTGCCATGCGTGACCTTGGAAACACAGTGATAGTGGTGGAGCATGATGAGGAGACAATCAGGTCTTCTGATTTTGTCGTAGATATGGGGCCTGGAGCGGGGATCCGCGGCGGAGAGGTAGTCTTTGCGGGAACACCGCAAGAGCTCACGAAATCCAAGGATTCCCTTACAGGTAAATACCTTTCTGGAAGGCTTTCCATACCCGTGCCGCAGAGACGCAGGAAACCAGGCAAAAAAAATCTGGTGATCAAGGGGGCCTGCAAGAACAATCTGAAGAATATCAATGTATCATTCCCGTTGGGATGCTTTATCTGCGTAACCGGGGTTTCAGGTTCAGGGAAGTCCACCCTGGTGATAGAGACCCTTTACAAGGCGCTTGCAAGAAAGCTGCACAGGGCCACCGCAGTCCCTGGCAAGCATGACACTATCGAGGGGCTGTCAGCCATAGACAAGGTGATTCACATCACCCAGTCACCCATCGGCCGTACCCCAAGGTCAAATCCCGGAACCTATACGGGAGTGTTTACATATATACGCGAGCTGTTCGCGCAGGTGCCTCTGTCGCGTGAAAGGGGCTATTCTGCCGGTCGCTTCAGTTTCAACATCAGGGGAGGGCGGTGCGAGGCATGTGCGGGAGATGGAATCATCAAGATAGAGATGCATTTTTTGCCCGATATTTTTGTGCCTTGCGATGTGTGTCACGGCAAAAGGTATAACCGCGAAACCCTGGAGGTGCGCTACCGGGGGAAGAATATAGCAGAAGTACTTGATATGACAGTAAACCAGGCCCTGGCCTTTTTTGGAAACATAGGGATGATCAGGTCGAGGCTCCAGACCATCGCGGATGTTGGACTTGGCTATATAAAGCTCGGTCAGCCCGCCACTACACTGTCAGGGGGCGAAGCCCAGAGGGTAAAGCTGGCCAAGGAACTGGGTAAACGCGATACAGGAAAGACCCTGTATATACTGGATGAGCCTACAACCGGCCTTCATTCAGATGATATAAAAAAGCTTTTGAGCGTGCTGGACAGGTTCGTTGAGGCTGGAAATACCGTGGTTGTAATCGAGCATAACCTTGATGTTATAAAGTATGCCGATTATATAATCGATCTCGGCCCTGAGGGTGGCGACAAGGGAGGGTATGTGGTCGCCGAGGGAAGTCCGGAAGATATAGCAAGGACACCGGGTTCACATACCGGCCGATTTCTTGCCGGAATTCTTCAAATCGACCAGTGCAATGAACATGTAAAAGCCCCGGAACCAATTGAACCAATTGGTTGACCGGGGCTTTCCTGACTCAAGTTCTTGAAAAAAACTCTTTGGACCTTTTGATTAATGGCCTAAAAGAGCGGTAACAGTTTTGGCCATCGGTGTGGCGTAAATAAGAATCAGCGATACGACCAGGGCATAGATACAAAGGGACTCGATCATTGCCAGGCCGATGAGCATTGTCACGGTGACTTTACCAGAGGATTCAGGATTACGGGCGATTCCTTCCACGGCCGCCTTCAGACCGAGGCCCTGGCCCAGGCCACAGCCGAAAGCCGCTATGGCGATCCCGAATCCGGCTGCTGTCACACATGCTACAAAAAACTGAAGTGCTGCTGCTTCCATTGAAATACCTCCTTTGAAACGTTATTGGTTTGCGGCTTCTTCCATTAGCCCAAAATATATCCAATCTTTACAATTGCTTCTTTACAATTGTTCTGTTTTTCAAGGCTGTATGTCATTGATGTTGCATGGTTAGCGGTTATTACATGATTCGTTGCCTCTTCTTGCAGCATTCATGCCGGCCGCTAAAAAACCTGATCATCAAAATCTGACTATCAAAATCGATTAATGCGCCTCTTCCATGGCTCCCGCAAAATACATGACTGAAAGCAGGTAAAAGATGAATGCCTGGACGAACGCAACGAAAATACCCAGGGCCATGATAGGCAGAGGGGCAAAAAATGCACCTGCAAGCATGAAAAGAATGCCAAGCACGAGTTCATGTCCCATCATATTGCCGAAAAGACGGAAGGACAGGGAAAGAACGCGTGCAAGGTGTCCGATTATTTCTATGGGCAGGATCAGCCATGACATCCACCAGATGGGCCCCAGGAAGTGTTTTATGTAATGCGTACCATGATATTTCACTCCCAGAACATGGGTATATATGAAAACAATTATGGCGCATGAAAGTGTAGTGTTCAGGCTGGCCGTAGGGGGATAGAAGCCGGGAATCAGCCCGATAAGGTTGGAGACGAATATGTATATGAAAATGGTCCCCACAAGGGGAAAGAATGATCTGCCTTCTTCGCCTGTGATGCTCACGGTGAACTCTTCGAGTCCGGAAATGATAAGCTCGAGCACATTTTGTAGTTTTTCAGGGATAAGGCTCAGGCTTTTTGTGCCGATTACGCCCAGTGCGATCAGAATGGCCATGACGACCCATGTGTAAATAACATGCGGATATTCATGGGCGAAGTGTTCAAACCCCAACAGCGAAAACAGCTTGCCGAAAATCAGGAATGGATGTTGCACTTCAGGTAGCCTCCTTGCTGATGATGAATCTGGTTGCCTCTATGATCGTGGCAAAAATTATGCTTGCCACCACCACCGAAAGTCCGATTATCAGACCCGCCGGAGCCACGGTTCCGCGGGAAATCAGCATAAAAATTATAAAACCCGAAACAGTGAACCTGATATAATATTTCAAAAGTATGACTCTGTGGGATGCCACATGGGGCGGGGTAAACGATTTTTTCAGGGTCCTGTAAAGCAGGTGGAAGTTGATGGTTGCAATAAGACCTCCTGCAACAATACCCGCCGTCTGCCTGAACGGCAATGCATAGATCCCCACCAGGCACAGCACCGCAAAGATGATCCAGTTGCACCTTATCACGAACCGTAAAATTCGTTGTTGTACCAGCATTTATCTGAATTTATAATTTGGTTATGGCCTGTTTTAACGGCTTGCCGGCCTGGGAATCGGCACCTTTCCAGCACAAGCCCGGTACAGGTGTCATAGCTTTTTGCTTCTTTTCATTGCCCTCAGGATGTTGGAAAAACCTGCGGCTATTCCAAGACCAAGGAAAACAAACATCAGCACCGGGCTGGTTCCAAGTAAATTGTCAAGAAATCGCCCGATAAAAAGCCCTATAAAAATGGCCAGTGCAACCGAGAAACCAAGACTGCTGTAATAGGCCAGTTCTTTTAGCATCTGGGCGGTTTCCCGTCGCATGACCCCTCCAACGCAACTATTTGCCAAACACAGCAAATAATCGCTTCAATAAAATTAGTTAAAGGGATTCCAGATATCATCAAACAATCTGCAGGTCAATAGGCTTTTTACACAATAAAAATCTGTGCCGGTTCCGTGAGCTTTGGCCCGCGGGCAAGATGCGCGAAGGTGACATAAACTTTCATGATCAGCAGCAATAACCCACGAGCATGAAAATAAGGCAGTCTTTCTCCCAGGCTCCGGAGGTGTTTTCAAAGTAAAAGCACGGCTAAAAGACTGTTGCCCTTGGGCTTTTATATTCATGAATCTGTGGCGCTCGCGGATCCGTAATTTTGTCGATTCAAGCACCTGTCCGGGTTCAAAATATGGTTAAGGCAGCCCCAGTACAGCCTTGGCGGTTGTAAAGAAGATGAGCAGCCCTGTGATATCGACAATGGTGGTGAGCGCAGGGCTTGCCACAACGGCTGGATCGTATTTCAGCCTGGCCGCGGCTAGGGGAAGCAGCGCTCCTATGAGTGTGGCGGATATAACCTGCAGGCCGAGGGCACAGGCAACGGCCCCGGCGATTTTCCAAAGCATAAAGTGATCGGCCCCGGATGCCTGAACAAAAGTCACCCTGAACACGGCGAAAACGGCAAGAAGAACAGCCAGAGGAAGCGCCACGAGAAATTCGCGCCATAAAACACGCAGGGTATCTCTGGGTGTTATCTCCCCTAGGGCAAGCGCTCGGACAACAAGGGTGGCGGACTGGCTGCCCGTGTTTCCACCGGTGTCTGCCAGCATGGGCATGAAAGATGCAAAGATGGCAAACCTCATCAGAACTGATTCAAAATTCTGTACTATATATCCTGATACAAGCCCGAGAACAGCCAACACCATGATCCATCCGGCACGGTTCTTGAAATGCTCCCATGGGGTTGTTTTCATGTAGGTTCCAGCCTCATGGCTTCCGGCGATCGCCATGAGTTTCTCCATGTCTTCGGTCTGCTCCTGTGTGATGATGTCTAAGGCGTCGTCATGGGTTATGATACCTACAAGAGCACCCTGGTCGTTTATGACAGGAAGAGCTATAAGATCATATTTCTGTATTTTACGGGCCGCTGATTCCTGGTCGTCATCCACCTTGGCATATATAACGTCCTCGTGCATTATGTCCCGTATGCGGCGCGCAGGCGGGGCTAGAATGAGATCCTTCAAGGATACGAAGCCTATCAGTTTCCTGTTTTCATCCACAACATATGCATAGTAAATGGTCTCCTTGTCCGGCGCCTCCTTGCGAAGGCGGTCTATGGCCTCTGCTGCGGTCAGGTCAGGGGAGAGGGTTGCATAGTCTGATGTCATGACCGATCCGGCAGTGCCCTCTTTGTAAGAAGCAAGGCGCCTTATATCTTCCCTTTCGGCCTGGGCCAGCGCCGGCAAGACAGCCTCCTGCTTTTCCGGGGAAAGCTTTTTGAACAAATCGGCCCGGTCGTCGTGGGGCATATCCGATAGGAGGCTTGCCACATCAGCCCTTGGCAGGATAGTCATCAGCTCCACCTGGAGATCTTCATCAAGATGGCTGAAAATTTCAGCCCGAAGATCAGCAGGCAGGCAGGACAGTACCTGCCAGACTTCTGTGTAAGACAATGATGAAATAATACCGGCCGCTTCAGCCGGGTGAATCGAAGATAAAAATTCGTTTAAGGTTTGTTGATCTCCGGTGCTCAGGAGATTGCGGATTTCAGGGGCAATGAGTGGATTTTTCATGATCCGCCTCCATGATTTCGGCCGCAGTTGCATGGTGCGGCCGGAGGCGGTCCCTGGAAGGTCAGTAGGGTTGCCGTTCCGGCCGCATGGTCACTTTTTGCGGCACAGGATCTTTGCTTTCCTTATCTATGTTTTTGTGTCTCATGGGTCCGGGGTCGCTGTGTCCATCTTCACCCATAAGATAGGCTCCTGTCCTTTTGAATTTCTAAGTATCTGAAGGTATCTGAAACTTGAATTACTATGTATCTGAAAAACAGGTTGAAACTTTTATGTTGTTCCTTGCAATCTCTCTCCCCGTGGTCCTTTTTCCGGGCAGATCAGTAAGGATCCATATCTCTTGAGCCATCTTCTCTCTGGATCCATCTATGGTGTATCATCCTTTTGAGAGGTGTAGTCCGTTTAGCATTATCTTTGAAGATAATCAAGCTGGTTCTCATCAGTGTTTTAAGCACGTGAAATGTTAGGTTCAACTGCCCCCTGTGTCAGGATAGTTGTCGCATGAGTAAAAAAAGATCATTGATGGTGCTTTGCCCCATTTTTGGGGTCAACTATATTCACTAAAAAAAGACTTAAAAATAATATTTTTCTGATTAAGCCTCTTGTTCTATGTTTTCTGACATTTTTTGACAATTTTGTTAATTCTTTGATTAATATTATAAACTATCAACTAAGCTGAAGGCCCAAACCTTGCCAAGCGTGCAAATGAGAGATTTACAAAAGACGAATACCTCCTAAAAAAATAAGGGTGATCGTGGCCCTGCAAGATCTATAATGAACTCAAGAAATGATATGGGTTCCCGCTATATATATTGGCGAATGGCAATTGCGTATGCACAATCGGCCTTTACAAGTAACAGGTCTGAAAAGCGGATGGCGTGCAGGCGAGTTGCTGTAACTCATTAATCGTATTTTTTGTTTTTTTACGGCAATATTAGATAATGATGGATTTGTAAAAAGTCCATCAATCTTGTCCGCTTTCAAATATATTTGAGAATTCTTTGATAACCCGGGTTTTATCAAAAGGTGCGGATAAAAATAGCTTTGAGAGGTCATGGCGGACCTTCATGAACTGTTTTCTTTGTTCCGGCGATAATTCGGCAAGCATGTCAATATTGTCTCCACTGTATATGGGACTTGCATTTTCTATGGTAAGGAACGCTTCTTTGATAAGCTGGAGCGCTTCTTTTGAATTCATGGTAGCATGCTTCCATTCAGCCATATAGCCCTCAAGGCCGTATTTTGCTCTTTTTTCTGCTCGATAAACAGGGCTGAGGGGAGCCAGGAAAAAAGGATATATGGACCAGAAGAACATACCTTCCTGGTCTTTTGCAGGTATATTCTCGATGAAATCTATTGTCCTTTGAAATGTCTGCCTTGTTTCGCCTGGAAAGCCGACAATAAAGCAGCAGGAACAATTGATCCCGGTTTCCAGCAGACCAGTGATGACCCGGGAATACATCTTCGGGGATGCATGCTTGTTCATATTTTTCAAAACGGTTGTGTCTGCGGATTCGATTCCCATTTGCGCTTCAACACAACCGGCCCTTTTCAGCAGTTCCAGATCTGTCTGATCCAGGGTGCTTGCCCGGATAAAGCTCATCCATTTGATGTTTATGCCTTCAGCTATGAACCGCTTGCAGACCTCGTTAAGATCATTTCTGCCCAGCCTGAAGTTGTCATCGACAAACCTGACGTAGCGGACCCCTCTTTTGGCTACCTCCTTTAATTCCCTGATCAAATGATCAATCGGTTTTACATAGGTATATTTTTTGTCCTTTACGAAATTACAGAACTCGCAGTTGAAAGGGCAGCCCGTACTGGCCTGTAAATTGACCACACCGTAATCAAAGATATGTTCCGGAACATTGCGCCAATCAAGGTCCATATCACCGGGCATAAGCTCCTTCCGCCCGGAAAATTGATATCCATTGCCCTGACGGCTGGCGGTATTGGGCAGATCTTTAACGGAACGCCCTTTTTTCAACAGGGTCAAGGCTTCCGACAATATGGGGATACCGTCCCTGTCTATAATATACAAATCAATATCTGGATGGTTCTCATCGCTTAAAAAAAGGAAATCCTCCCTGGGACTCTTAAGATCATAGGTTCGGTCTGTGGCATGCTGCAAAAGCAGATAAGAGGAAAAAACAAACGGACCTCCTGCAATGATAAAAATATCCGGAGCAAGATCACGTATATCAGCGGCCAGTTTCGCCAGGCTTTTTTTGTTGAGAATAAAAGTAGTGGAGATGATTACCGCCTTTGGGTTGCTGGAAAGCAAGCTGACAAACGTGTCACGCTCTTTATAATACGAGTCGATAAGCGCGACCCTGTGCCCGTCCCGATGCAGGCGGCTAAACAGTGTGATTCCATTCAGCTTGGGCGCGTTATGCCAGTTTTTCTCGTTTTCCCCTTTTACGGGCGGAACGATTTTACCATTATTCTCTAGATAATTCCGAACATTCTGGATCAATGCGATCCTGCCGTCCAGTTGCAGGCGTAACGGGCTTGACGCAGAAAGAGTATCGTCTCCTGAATCAGAAATGATAATCGCATCAATCATGAGGACTCCATTATTTCATCTAATATGTTCAAAAAATTTATTATTTGTCCTTTGTTGACCAGCAGGTCCATATGGTTTCCGGGGAATGATATGATTCTGTTTTCCGGCAGTAGGTGCCGTGCAAACTTCATGGTTTGTGATACGGCCACGAGTTCATCTTCCGTATTTAAAACAAAATAGAACGTGTATCCGTACTTTTCGATGAGTTCTTTGACGATAGGTTTCAGCTTGAACGACGTAATATCTGCTACTTCTTTAAACG
Source organism: uncultured Desulfobacteraceae bacterium (assembly GCA_964451355.1). GTDB lineage: Bacteria > Desulfobacterota > Desulfobacteria > Desulfobacterales > Desulfosalsimonadaceae > CAYVIE01. The sequence goes on along the minus strand of CAYVIE010000004.1, from coordinate 3,957 downwards.
TTTTTACAGGGTTTTGTATTGTCTTGAGAAACAGGGAGTTTGTCGCGCGAAGCTTTCTTGCGTAAAAATCCCTGTCACCGGCATTTTTCTCCCTGCTTTTTTTCAGGAAATACCCGAGCACACGAAGGTATTCTTTGAGAATGAAGATAAAGGTGAAACGCAGGCAATGCGGAATAAACCTGATATGGTCGTTAAAGCCGGCAGGGTTGATGAATATGATATTACGTAAATACTCCCTGTATGATTCAGGGTTGTCAGCCAGTAACCGCACTACCTCGAATGAAGCATAGGAATGGGCAATGATATCGAATTGTTCAATCTGATGGTTTACTTTTAACTGGTGGATAAAATGTTTCAATGCCTCTTTTCTTTCAATATCAGGTTTTATCCCCATATCAAAAGGGCCGCCGATGAATCGTTCTATGGAAGCTACGCAATGGTTCCTTTCAAGCAGGTGGCCCATGAAAAATTCGACGTCAACAAGCTGTGTGCTGGTTCCGGAAAGAAAAACAATGCAGTCTTTATTTCGAAAATCATCATTGCTCTTTACAACCAGAGCCTGATACCGAATCTCTTTTGATGTTCCATCCGGGGTCACCCGGTAATCGGCGGGTATTGGAAGCATTTTGAAACGACCTTTTATTTTAGAATCGTTTTTGTAAACTGTTTATCAAGGTTTGGATCACGTGTAAACGTGTTTTCAGCTCCAGGTGAATTGTAAGCATGATAAAGGGCCGTTCCGGTCAAGAGATTTATCGATCTCGACATACGGCTTGCCCCTTTAGGGTATAACACCGAGTATATTTACAGATTTCAGATCTGCTGGAATCCGGCTGTTTGTCATTGACAAATGCTACAGAGTGGTATTTTTATTTTTTTAAAATAAGTTGTCATTTTCAGATGTTCGCAAGCTGGCATTGTTGGTGAAAACCTTTGTCAGTAGAGCTCTGATAATCTCGTAAGTATTCATGACTGTTGCACGGACGAGTGTTCGCGGATTCAGGATGTAATTTTTATGTTTAATCGGGTGTTGGCGAACAAGGAGTATTTTCCAGGTGAAAAATAGTGGTCGGAAAAAAACATTCGTAGAAGAGATAAGCAGCAGGGCAGGGACAAATGTCTCTTTGTGCTGGCATTGCAAGTGCTGTTCAGGTGGATGCCCTTTTTCGGATGACATGGATTACCACCCTAATCAGGTGCTCCGCCTGGTGCAGATGGGCTTGAAAGATAAAGCCCTTGGTGCTTCCGGAATATGGATCTGTGTTGGTTGTCATACCTGTTCTATGGAATGTCCCCAGGGGATTGATATCGCCGCGGTGATGGACGCATTGAGGCAGATGGCGGTCGAGGAGGGTGTCCAGGCGGGTGAGCCTGATATATTGCGTTTCCACGACGAGGTGTTGAAAAGCATATTTCGGTATGGCCGGACACACAAGATAGAGATTATGCTCAGGTACAAGCTGAGAACCAGGAGTTTTTTTAACGACGTTGATATAGGCATCAAGATGCTCAAGGCCAGGAAACTCGATCTTTTACCCTCGAAGGTCAAAGGGATAGACGATGTGAGGCGTTGTTTTACAGAAGATACGTTTAAATCCCGGGAGGATGAATGAAACGTTCCGAATATACGACCATTTCTTATTTTCCGGGCTGCTCAATGGCTACCACGGCCAGGGAAAACAACGATTCACTTAAGGTGTTTTGCCGGTTAAACGGCATTGTTTTAGAGGATATCGAGGATTGGAACTGCTGTGGATCCTCTTCGGCCCACATGGTGGATGACGAGGTGGCCATAAGTTTGCCTGCAAGGAATCTCGCTCTGGCGCCCCGGGGAAGGCCGGTACTGGCGGCATGCCCCAATTGCTATCTAAGGCTCAGGGAAGCCCATGTGGAAATAATGCAAAATCCTGGTTTGCGCCATGCCTTTGAAAAGCGATGGAAAAAACCCTTTGACCCTGATCTTAAAATCATCTCTTTTTTTGAACTTTTGTCGGATATGACAGACCAGGGCGCGTTTTCAGGAAGGCAAGAGAGTCTTCACGGCCTTGTTTTTGCGCCTTATTATGGTTGCATGCTTGCAATGCCCCCGAAGCTTCGCGGAAAAGATGAACGGAATCCCAGTGGATTGATGGAAAAGGTCCTGTCCGGTCTCGGGGCGCGTCCGGTCCGATGGATGCACAGATCCAGGTGCTGTGGGACATTTCTATCTGTTACACGCCCCCTTGTCGCTTCGAAAAGTGTTGCAGCCATTATTTCAGGCGCCGAGGACGCCGGTGCTGAATGCATTGTCACAGCATGTTCCATGTGCCATCTCAACCTTGAGATCAGGAGCCCGCGTCCATGCAGGATACCAATACTCCATTTTTCAGAAGTCCTGTCCCTGGCTGCAGGGATTGGATCCCGCATGGGATGGTTCTCCCGCCATATAATAGATCCGCGGCCTGTGCTAAGGGCCCGCAGATTGATTCCCTGAAACCATACGGCCCGGATTTAGTTGAAACTTTCATGATCAGCGGCAGTCACCCCCGTGCATGAAAACAAGGCTGTTTCTCATCCCGACCCTGGAGATGTTTCCAAGGTAAATGGATAGCTCCTGTCGCCGCCTGCCAGCAAGGTCCTTTTTGCGGGTGCCCCCGGATACAGGCCCCGGGGGTAAAAAAAGATTGCAACTCACCGTCTGTAAGGATTAGATTTATCAAATTCCCGGAGCCGGGAAATTTATTTTATAATAGTTGGTAAGTCATTTTAATCGTCTAATCATGCGGGCCCTGAACAAGGCGGCGTATATCAGCCTTATGTTTTTTATGTTTCTTGAACAGGCATTGTGATAAAACGTGCGGCCCGGTTTGAAACAAGGAGGTTGAAGCGGGGATGGATACGATTTCCGGAGGCGAAGCTGTGCGCCCTGAAGTAAGTATAGTTATCCCGGTGTACAATGAAGAGGAGAATATCATCGCCCTTGCGGCGGAGGTTGACAAGGCTTTGAAAGACGTGACATTCCAGTGGGAATGCCTCTGGGTGGATGACGGGTCGACCGACAATACTCCGGATCTGGTAAAAGAGATCGCTAAGCAGAACCCTTGCCATAAACTTGTAAGGCTTGACGGTAATTTCGGACAGTCAGCCGCCATGTATACCGGTTTCAGGTTATCTGCAGGCGAGATCATAGTCACCCTGGATGGCGATGGCCAGAATGATCCGGCTGATATTCCAATGCTGGTCTCGACCTTGGTGTCCCGGAATGCGGACCTGGTAAACGGTGTAAGGAAGAAACGGCAGGATTCCTGGATCAGGAAAATCTCCTCAAGGATTGCCAATGGTTTCCGCAACTGGATGACCAATGAATCAGTCACGGATGTGGGTTGTTCCATCCGGGCGTTTCGATCCCGTTTCACGGAGGATCTTCCGCTTTTTGCCGGCATGCACAGGTTCCTCCCGACTCTCATGCGCCTCAACGGCTGCAGGAAGATAGTCGAAGTGCCGGTAAACCACAGGCCCAGGAAGGCTGGGAAATCCAAGTATGGGATCCATAACCGGCTTTGGGTGGGGATTGCCGACACGTTCGGCGTGAAATGGTACATGAAGCGGGCTGTGCGGCCCCGGGTAAAATCAGAATCCTGAAACCATCCTTATTCAGGGAGGACCCTTATATGAGTGACAAGTTATGGCTGGTCATTGGCTTCCTGGCCCAGGGGCTTTTTTCGGCAAGGTTCATAGTTCAGTGGCTTGCAAGTGAAAAGGCAAAAAAGAGCGTGGTCCCTCTCGCGTTCTGGTATTTTTCAGTCGCCGGGTCCTTGCTGCTCCTTTGTTATGCGATACACAGAAAAGATCCTGTATTCATACTTGGCCAGTCAACCGGGCTTTTTATCTATCTTCGAAATCTTTACCTGATTTTCAGGGAAAAGAAAGAAGCGTCACTTTAACTTAAACATTCTACCGGATCCGTTTTGGTCATTG
>CAYVIE010000003.1:0-51841 GCA_964451355.1 uncultured Desulfobacteraceae bacterium | reverse complement strand
AGTACTTTTTTCAAATTTTTTGTATTTTTTTAAATATTTCGCTGAATAGTTACCCAGGCGTTTGATTCATGAATCCTTGGCGATAAATAACCTTATTTTAATGGTCATAGTACAATAAACTCCCAGGGCTTATCCCCTGGACCCACACCTTGGTTACTGCTTTATCCTTGACAACCACTGAGAGCTTTTTCTATGTATTTTAGGTCTTTCATGTGCGCCCGTAGCTCAGCAGGATAGAGCGTCAGCCTCCGGAGCTGAAAGTCGCAGGTTCAAATCCTGCCGGGCGCGCTTTTTTCTTCATCTCTTAGCCAGCCTCTCCTGTGACGGACTACACAGCATCAATTCCTTTTTGCTTTTTTACGGGGACCACCGGAAAGGCGAAATCTTGTCATCCTTATTGCAGCGGGTACAAGAAGGATCGACCCTATGGTGGTGAGCACCATGGTAAATGCTATCAGGGCTGAAAAGAGTATTATAGGGAGAAAATGGGAACTCAACTGAGAGAGGAATCCCAGGGTCAGTGCCAGTGATGTAAACAGGATCGCTTTACCCGACACCCTCATGGTGCTTGCTATAGCATCGTTTATACCCTGTTTTTTCCTCTGGTAGAAACGATAGGTATTCAGGAAATGTATGGTATCGTCGATGCCGATACCTATGGTGATGGTCGCAATTATCGATGTAACAGTATCAAGGTCTATACCGAGCCAACCCATGACCCCGAAATTTATAAGTATCGTCACTCCCATATCAATCAAGGCGAGCGGACCCGCCAGAATCCTACGGTATAACGCCAACACCACAAAAAAGACAAAACCCAGGGAGAGGGCAAGGCCCCAAAGCTGCCCCATGATCACGTAATAGGAAAGCTTGACGTTTATGACCGGAAATCCGGTTATCGTACACTTGTATGACTTTCCTATGGTTGCATCCAAGTGCCTTTTTATCTTTTCAATGATGTTTTGTATTTCGGTTGTCCCTACCCTTTTCCCGGTCTTGTGCGTAAGGCGGACAAGTATATTAGCCTTCTGGTAATTAACATCAACAAACGGCTCAAAAGCATCCGGCCTCCCATCAGAATTCGAGTCCTCGCCTGAAAATATCTCGAGATAATCCAGGATATCCTCCCTGCTGTCCGGGATTTTGTAATAGGCGAGATCATCTGCATTCATAGCCATGTGCATCCGCTTGATAAAATCCGAAAAGGCATCGGTTCGCCCTACGTTCAAGTCCGGATTCTCATCCGCCACCAGCCAGTCTCTCAATTTGTCTATACTTTTCAGAAACTCCGGTGATTTTACTCCATCGGGCTTGTTTGAATCGATGATGATATCGAACCCCCAGCCACCACCGAACTTATCACCTGCAACCTCGACACTGACCCTGGTAGGATCATCCTCCTTGAAGTAATGAAGAAACTCCGTGTCCACGCGCAATCTGAGCATACCGACAATGCTGATAGCAAGGACACAAAGGGTTACAGCAAAGACCCTCTTATAATACCTCGTGGCCCACTTTGATATATGCACTATGGTCTGGTCCACAAGGGTTATCCTGCGGCCTCCGTTGCCGGATGAAAGCCCCTTGGGATACTTAGGCGGCAAAAGTACAAGAAATGCCGGGATCATGGTCACCGAAATAAAGACTGAAAACGCCACACCAAGAGCCGAAAAGCAGCCCCACTCCCGGATCGCAGAGACCTCGTTGGTCAAAAGGGTGGCAAAAGCCGCAAAGGTCGTCAGCCCGGCCAGAAAAACCGTCAGCGAAACATGACCCATTGCGGCACTAACCCCAGGCCCTGGATTTTTGGGATTTACAATGGAAAGCTCGGAGTAATATTGGTTGAGTACATGGATCGCATACGAACTGCCCACGGATATGAGTAGAGGGGGGAGGGTTATACCAACGGCTGTGACAGGATAGCCCAGGAGCCCCATCAAGCCCATTGTCCAGATAACGCTCATGCAGAGGGTGAAAAGCGGAAGGACAACTCCCCTAACAGAACGGAATGAATAATAAAAAACCAAGGTCATCACAAATACAACAAGAGGGATGCCACGCGCCAGATCGGCTTTCATGTACTCATTGAAGCTATGATTCACAAAGGGAACACCCGATACTATAATATTGAGATCAGGATAGGAACGCGTTATCCTTAAAAATTCGGCTACAACTTTCTCCCTGATGGAAGAATCGGTAAATTTAATCAGGACTGCAAAGTCGGTTATCCTGCCGGTCTTTTTATCAACAGCATAAATCCCCTGGCGAAACGCCGGATTCTTTTCAAGACGGCGTTTGAAATCCGCAATCTGCTCCCGGGTTTTCGGAATAATTCTTTTTCCATTTTCATCTTCAGGAATAAGCGGTTCGGCAATGAGAGCATCCTCTGTCCCCGAGATATCATCCACGGTAAGCGGAGAAAGAATAGTATCGACCACTTCGGCTTTTTTCAGTTCAAAAAGCCTTTCAGCCTTGTCTGCGAGTTCGAGGAAACGGCTCCTTTCAATTACTCTGTTCAAATCTTCAAAGCAGTCAGCACAATCCCGCCTGAGAAAACGCAAAAACACAGGATCATCAACAAAGCTCGCAGCAAGATCGGCGCCCGTCATTGAAGCAGCCGAGGCAAGCTCCCTGAGGCGATGCTGGCGAACAAGCTCTCTTACGGGATCAGGCTCCTGGTATTCCTCGAACTCCTGTATCAACAGATCAATACGGGAAAGGGTATGATAATCCCAAAGGGATCCCCCCTTCCCGGAAACAGCCATGAGGAGAAACCTGTCGTTATCTCCAAAGATTTTTTTGGTGTGCTGGTATATTTTAAAGTCAGGATCCTGTTTGGGCATGAACGCCTCAATGGAATGATCAAAGCGCAAATAAAAAAGCCCGGAACCAAGGACCAAGGTAATCAATACAAAAAGGACAAATACACGCCGCGGAGCTGATGTAACCAGCCTGAGATAAGGATCTATCAAAACAACACCTCGATAAATGTGTCAGGTTAAATTCCAATCAAAGACCCGGGCACGGGAGCACATACAGTGTCCCGGCTCCAGGAGACCTGTACAGAATGTGCTTCACCGAAAAAACACCCGGGGCAGGTAATCAGATCACCTGTCAGACAGTATCTTGGCTAAGCCCTGAATCCGTGAGTGATGGTCCGCGCTCCGGATGCGCGAAGGCAGCCGTCAGATAATATTCACTATATCGGACGGCTGCCGGCAAAGCACATTGGAGTGCGGATAAATACTCACGCATACAGATAAACCATAATCACATGATTAAACGCTCGTTTAACCCATTTACAGGTTTTAGGCTGTGGAGTCAAATATCTATCCCGGCTTCAGATTAATTTTCACGGTAAGCAAAAAATGCTTTTTTACGAGACGGGGGAGGTCTTCCCCTCCCCCGCCATTTGAAATGAATTCAAATGGTTCCACCCCCACGCCGGCCGGGGCCAAACCGCCCCCGGCCGGTTGATGGACTTTTTACAAGTCCATCACTATATAAGCCGTCCATCCTGGGATACTCCCTGGAAATCTAAAGACAAGTCAAAGTGTCTATCCACAATGGCCGTGTTTCAGTTAACATTTGCCATTATTCAAAACGACTTTTTTTCTTGCAAACCATTTTTGTCAAAGTTATTCTGACTGACAAATCAGTCAATTTGGCATCCCATGATAACACTGCGCGGGGAGTTCAGAAATAGCAACATTTAAGAAGGTATCAAATGGAAGTGATATTTATCCTGCAAGCATCTACTTCCAAGATCTGACATCCGGTAACCAAGGAATAAATCGTTCTGTTTAATACCATGTGTTTTTAAAATCTATGAGGATAGCAGATGGAGCGCTACATCAAGTTTATAATAAGAAACCCTCTTCCGGTGATGTTTTTTTTTGTTGCCATCACTGTATTCTTTGCATTCGGCATGACAAAACTTACCTTCGATACCTCTATCACAAAGTTTCTTCCGGAAACCGATCCATCATACCGCTTCTATAATCATACCAAGGGAATATACGGTGACGTTGACAGCTTTGTAATTCTCGCGGTCAAAAATCAGCCCTCATTTTCCCCTGATCTGATGAAATCCATGGATGACCTCATATCAGATATTGAAGCATACCAGGATTTCAATCCTGAAACGGCCAAAACACGGATCGAAAAGCTTGATTCTCTTCTTGCGCGCAATCCTCTTCATGCAGATGACATAAAGAAAGCTCTTGCTGATGATCCTGTGTTTATGCGTCTCGTTGAAAGGAAGTTAAACAAAATCAATGGTGAGGGAAATATTATCACCCCGCGTGAAAAAAATAGTTTGCGCCACGCGGTTGAAGTGGCATTCGAACTCATGAGCCGGGAGATGATAGACGAAATCATTTCGCCTTACACTGCTGAAGACATATCCGGCAAAGACGATACACTCGAAACCTTCCCCATTATCGAAACAGATGATAACGGGCGGCGCATAATGCCCCTGTCGGCGGAAGCTGTGGAGAAATTCCGTAAAAGACTTAAACGCAATCCGGTTTTTGCAAACGGGATCTATTCGATGGATGCGGGTGGACGGATCACTGATTTTGCAGTGATAATAAGGTTCGTTGAAGCAGACAGGTCAGACCCGATTGCAAGGGAGATCCTGGAAATTGCAGACTCATACAGGGGGAGGTTGTCCATAGTAAGCCAGGGGCAACCCCTGGTCTATGTCTGGATAAACAACTACATGCAAGAAGACCTGGCAAAACTCGTCCCCCTTGTTCTACTGGTCGCCATGCTGATCTTCTGGTTCAACTTCAGAACCTTGCGCGGTGTACTCCTGCCATCGGTCACACTCCTTTTCTCAACCATCTGGATCCTTGGATTAATGGGATACCTGGGATACGCCATAACCACAGTCGGCATCTCCATTCCCATATTGATGATAGCAGTTGGAAGTTCATATGGCATTCATATACTCAACCAGTATTACGCCGAACACAAAGATATTGTGAAAAAAGGCAAGATACTGGGACTTGCGGCCACCATGAATCACATATCCTTGACGGTTCTTCTTGCCGGATTTACAACAGTTGTTGCTTTTCTCACCCTTGTCTCGCATGAACTTTCAGCAATCAGAGAATGGGGGCTTTTTTCCGGTATAGGGATAGTCTTTTCAGTCTGGATATCAGCATCCATGATCCCGACCGGACTTGCGATCATGAAGAACGACAAAGGGATACATGGCGGAAAGACCTCTGGGGGATCAGGTATTTCTCTGACAGACAGGCTTGTCAAGCTTGCAACAAAGATATCGATCCATCATCCCAAAAGATTGATAGCTTTTGTCGCTGTTCTTTCCATAATATCAATCGTCGGACTCTACCGGCTGGATGTAGAGACGGAACTTCTAAGTTACTTTTCAAAGGACAATCCCATACGGACAAGCGCAGATTACATCAGCAAAAAATTCGGCGGCCGATGGGGATTCAATATTATTATAGATTCCGGGGAAATCGACGGTGTAAAACATGCGGCATTTCTTAAAACCATCGAGGATTTCAGGCACTGGCTCACATCCGAGGAGAACCGTGATCTTCACATAGGCCGAACCGATGCGTTCACGGACTTCATAAAGACCATGAACATGGCCATGAATAATGATGATCCTTCAAAGTTTTCCATCCCTGCAGACGATCTTACAATAATGGACTACCTTGAACTCTTCTCAGCCGAAGATGAAGATTCCGACGGCAGGCCCGATGTATTCAAGCCGTTTGTTGATCCTGATTACAGACATGTAAATATCCTGGCCAGACTTTCAGAAGCTGACGGCAGGCTGATCGGTACATCTACTCTTACAAAAATAGAGAAGAAAATAGAAGCCCATCTGGCGGCGACCCTTCCTGCAAATTATTCTTACCGCATAACAGGACACCCCATGATGATAATAACAAGTGCCGCATATATCATAAACGGCCAGGTGCAAAGCCTGCTTTTGACCTTATGCGTTATCTTTATTGTTGTACTTTTCCTGGTTGGAAACTTAAAGGCCGCCATACTTTCATTGATCCCCATGACATTTGCTGTTATCGTCAATTTCGGCATCATGGGATGGACAGGCATACCGCTCGACGTTGCCACATCTCTCATAGCTGCTATAACAATAGGCATAGGGGTAGACGATACCATCCACTTTTTAAACACCTTCAGACGGTTTCGCAGAAAAAGCATACCCCTTGACAGCGCTATAACCAGAACCGAACACATAACCGGCAAGGCAATCATATTTACATCCCTTGCCCTCATATTCGGGTTTTCGGTGATGGAATTTTCCAACTTCAAACCAATAATGCTTTTCGGGCTTCTCATGGCCATAACAATGACAGCCACCACATTCGGAGCGCTTGTTGTACTGCCCTCGGCCATAAAGATCACAAGGGTCAGGCTTGTGAAGGAGAACGAACAAAAGCAGGCGACAAATCTTTTTAATGCCTGTTACTGCTTTGTCAAAGAAAAGTTCCGCGCCGTGAAAAACTAGATAGACAGCAAGGGGCCAGGTACCAATGTGAAAATCGGTGCATAAATACTGCTGGAATCCATGCCGGACTTGTAAACTTTTCATGATCAGCAGCAATCACCCCCGGGCATGAGAACAAGGCAGTTTTTCACCTTGGCCCTTGAGGTGTTTTCACAGTAAAAATATAATCCTGTTTCCTGCAGGATCGTGTTCCCGGAATGATAACATCAAACTACAAACCGGCCCAGGAGGGAAAATGACAAAGAAAGTTATTGCATACACCTTTTTTCTGGCTCTTTTCGCCGTAACCGCATTCGGCTTGACAGGGCGAGAAATAATGGAAAAAAGTGATGCTCTGAAAAAACCAGACACAGCTGCGAGCAAAATACTGATGAAAATATACAAAGGCAAACGGGTGGAAGAGAAAGAGTTCACATTGCTTTTAAAAAGGTATCCTGATGATGAAGACAAGGCAATCATCTCCTTTATACGTCCCACAAAGATCAAACTCCTTACGCATTCACACAAAGGGGCGGATGACGATCAATGGCTGCGCCTCTCTTCAGGCAGGATCAAACGGATTGCATCCTCCAGCAAGGGAAAACCGTTTGTTAACTCCCATTTCTACTACGAGGACCTGACCAACCTCGATATAGATGATTACAACTTCAAGCTGTTAGGTGAAAAAAAAGCGGTCGGCGCTGACTGCTATATGGTCGAAGGTATAAAAAAGCACGGAGAAAAAGTTTACGACAAGGTAGTCTTTTATGTCAGGAAATCCGATTTCTTCGTGGTCCGTATAGATTTCTACATGCACGGCAAATTCCACAAGTTTCTTGAAAATTACGACGTAAAAAAGATCGACGGCATATTAACACCTTACAGGGTCAAGATGGAACGGGCAGACGGCAAGGGAAGGACCGAGTTGTTCCTCGAAGCCGTCAAGTACAACATCAATATACCAGACAATCGTTTCACCAAGGAAGCACTGAGATAATACAAGATGCTCCCGGCGTCACTCCATATGTTTATCCATATAATACGCCGCTGGCAGGGAGCCGGACTTTTGCCAGCGGTTATTTTTATCATTCTTTTCCTTCTTGTCTTACCCATGACATCCATGGCGGAGGATCCCCTTGATTTTCTTTCGGACCAATCCCCTCAGGCAAACGACTCTTCGGACTGGTCCCTGGAGGATTTCGAGTCAGGAGGTGAGATAGCGGCAGGAGAAAGACCTTCACCATGGGATATCCGCTACAGCATTTCAATGGACCAGATGATAAACAATGACAGGGACAAAACATCAAAAGAAGCATACGTAAAGAGCGAACTCAGGGCCGAGACAGAGATCAAGTACGATCTTTCGGGACCTTACATTTATTCCATAACGGATACCAGCATTCTTGCCACTTTTATACGAAAGGAATTCTCAGACCATTACCGCTATAGCAATGATTCAAAGATATGCCGCAACCTCCGTATCACGTCGGAGTCTGCCGAAATAAGTTTCCGCGAATTCTACCTGCACATTCCTCTTGAATCCGGCAGGATCAGGATCGGCAACCAGCTCCTTCCCTGGGGGACCGCGGACTTTATAAATTCCACCGCATATATAAATCCTCAGGACTTAAGGGAGATCATATTCAAAGAACAAGACAGGATAAAATTCGGTGTCCCTTCAGTATCTGTTCTCTATTTCATGGAGGATGCCTCGCTGGAGCTTGCGTGGATACCGGTGCATGTAACCGAGGCCATGCCAGAGACAGGAACCTACTGGTCCGTAAAAAAAATTGAACAAAAGTATCCCCTCTATTTTGGAACATCCATGGCTATGGACGTAAACAGCCGTAACTTCGGATATGCCGCACGGCTGGCCTTTTCACGGGAGGGATACGACTATTCTTTGAGCGCATACCACGGTCCCGACAGGGAGCCGGTTCTCCTTCCGTACCGGACCGTGGTGTCGCCGGGTAGGCCGGTGGGTGTCATGGTCCGTCCGGTATACGATACAGTCGATTATATAGGATTTGACTTTACAACAACCTGGAACGAATTCTCATTGCAAGTGGAAGGAGCCTTCTCGCCCGACAAGGCAAGTTTTATAAAGCAAGATACCGATCACCCCGAAGACCTTGTCTTTCCTTTCAAAACAGACCGCAGCCCTTATTTTGCATACTCCATCGGCATCAACTACTACCCTCCAATGCATAAATTTATCGAGGATCATACCGGTGATGCCATACTTGTCCTGGAATGGTACCAGGCAAGGTACTTGGACGACAAATTAAGCGCTCCTTTGCTGACCGATCTCCTGTCCTTCCGGTTCCAGGACGACTACTTTGATCAAAGACTACACTTATCATTATCTGCGGTCTTCGACGTGGGCAAGGACGGCGTTATATTCTGGCCTGAACTCATATACGATTACGATGACAATATCTCGTTTTCCGTGTCGTATGCGGCAATAAACGGAAAGATCGAAGGAGACTGGGAAGAGGATTCTCTTATCTCGTATTTCAAGGATAACGATTTTATCCTTTTTACGGTAAGCTATGACTATCCATAAAACATATATGCATAACCGCATTATTTTCCTGCTGGCCGTGGGGCTGCTTTTTGCAGTAAACGGGGCCATATTTCCCGGCTGCGGTGATGAGGCTACAAAAACAACCCTGACGGTGTCAGGACATGTTACGCTGGGCATAGGCTTGGAGGAGTCCGGTGTCCCGGTGTTTGTAGCGGTCACAAACACCATAGACAAAGAAGAGCTTGACGCCGACCCCAAGGGTTCTGTGATAGAGATGGTACAGGCCGATCCATCTGATAATTCCTACCTGATAGATCTTTCTTCATCCGGCCTTTTGCCTGGTGATACCATCTACCTTATAGCCTTTGCAGATACCGACTACACCGGGAACGTCCCCTACCCTACCCCCGGAGATTTCATGGGAATCTATATTTCTGAAAAGAAAATTACACCCGGATACATCCTTACATCCGGAGAAAATAAGGGACTCGATATCGAAATTGACCGGGAAGTCTTCGATTATGATGCAACCATCAAGGGGACTTTATCCGGCGAAGAAACCGGGCTGATCACTCTCGTGGCATATGCCGGACAAATCGATTCGTCTGATTTTTCCGGGATGGATTTTTCCGGTATAACCGGGTACACGACAATAGAAAAAACAGGTGAGACCGAACCCTATGAGATAAACATACTGCCTTACGGCCATGATCTCCCTATAACAAACCTCCAGGTTTTTGCCCTGTTCGATGCTGACCGGAGCGAAACCATCAGTCCCGGAGACATGATCGGATTCTACCCGGGAACAGATGATACCCTGTCTGAGGCCATCACCATACCCGAAGACGGTGCAACCATATCCGGGATAGATCCTGTTTTCCGCTGGGAGATTCCTGTTCCCTCAGAGTTCCCCATCACATTGGCCGGTGCTTTCTCCGTACCGGATGGATACCTGGACCAGGATTTCCCGATCTATCTCATTGTTGCGGATGCGGATGATCTATCGGCTATTCTCTCTTCGCCATATGACCAGGTAAAAAGTTTTTACAAGCTCCCGGCCTCTGGTTTTACGTTCGACCTGGATTTGACATCAAGCGGACTGGCGCCTGGTGATGAAGTGGCGGTCATAGCCCTGTGGGATAAAGACGAAACCGGCGGATTCCCCGCCATGACCCCAGGCGACAAGATCGGTATAGTCGAAAATAAAGATACCTACAGCCTGTCGTTCCCCCTGGCCGCAGGGACAAACGTCATCCCGCCGCAGGGTTATTCCTTCAACATAGACAAAAATGTCTACGGATTTGATGCGTCCCTTTCATACGCCCTGGACATGACAAAAGCCGGGACCTTTGACCCCGACAAGGCCAAGATCATGGTTCTGCTCGTCCATGTCGACGGCATATCCTTTACCATCAAGCCTGTTTCAGGAGAGTACGAGTTCGATCTCGACATAGACTATCTGCTTGGAGTCGATATACTGCCGGCAACCCAGTATGACTACATCGGCATCGGAGAAAGGACAGATCCCATCCCTGCAAGAAAGCTTCCCATTCTTACAGCCCTATATCATAATATAGTCGTTTGGGAGGACAACGAACCGCCGCAACCGCTCATAAAGGGATATGATCATGGATCGATAGATGAACGAACAGCTTATCTCTTTGCAATTCTGGACAAAAACGGCAATGGCCAGCTGGACCCTGAAGACGAATACGGTTATTACACCACAACAACCGTTGTCGTAAATGATGAAGACAACACCATAGACCTTCCCTTCTTCGGCGAAATTGTAATCCCACCTGCCTTTTATGGAATCTTTCACCTGCCGACCCCCATTCCCAGGATCACCAAGAGGGAAAACAAAGAGTCACGTTGTGACGGAGAGACCGGCCCATACTGGATTACCATGAATCCCGGCATAGATCCCCTGCCATGATAAGCATATCTGCTTAAATATTTATAACTGAATTGCACGGTACGAAATAATTTGCCTTCCCCGAAACAAGCTTTTCCCGTAATGAGATTTTTCATGGTTGAATATTATCGTTATTGGCAGCATGAGTGACCGAAGCGGGCGGGGGTAAACCCCGCCCCTACGTTTTGTTTTGGGTGTTGGTGCGACGTGGCAGGCCTCGTGCGCTTCGCATATCCCGTCAAAATGTAACAACCCTTTTGCCTTCTGTATCACCACGAATAAAGCGGGTTTATCTGCCGTTTCCAACCCGCTCCCGATTACAGGCACAGATATAGCATGTATTTCATATGAACCGGGTATATCCCATTCTCTCCGGTCTCAAGCATGGATAACGTGTTTTTCGTAGGGGCGGGGTTTACCCCCGCCCGTTTGCAGAATGCAGGTTATACCGGTGCGATGGTGTAAACACACAAAGTGTGTCTGGCCATCCAGGCAAGTCAACCATATAGACAAGTCCAAGCATATGTGCTTAAATATTTATAACTGAATTGCACGGTACGAAATAATTTGCCTTCCCCGAAACAAGCTTTTCCCGTAATGAGATTTTTCATGAAAATTTATGATGTACTGCTTATTCATGCACCTGTGGTAACTGTATTATCGATGTAACACCATGCATGAAGCCACTGCCGGGAGTTTTATGTTCACATTTTTATAACGACCTGATCTTATAAACAATTTCATATTTCATCAATTTCCTTTTGCAAGCTTGTTTGTGCTCTGGTATAGAAAAACGGCTAAAGAAAAGAGCGGAAATCTATGCGTTATGGAAGGACGTTTTTTCAACCGGACTTTACCGTGAAAACACCCCCGAAGCAGGGGAGAAAGACAGGCCGCTTTTCATGTCCGGAGGTGATTGCTGCCAGGCATGAAAATTTTGGAAAATTCTTTCAACCATCATCAAAACATCAACAAATTTCCAAGGAGATTATTATGGGTCTTAGAAAGGAACTGTTAGAGATCCTTGTCTGTCCCAAGTGCAAGGGCAAAATCTATGAAGATGAAAAACAATCAAGGCTTATATGTGAAGCATGCAAACTCATCTACGAAATAAAGGATGGCATTCCAGTGATGCTTATCGAAGAGGCAAAACCCCTGGAGGAAGCCAGCTGAATCCTCCCCCGATACTTTCGCCACAGGTTATGCAAAAGCTTTACGTTTTCGCCTTTGGACAGAAACCATGAGCACCCTGTCTCCCTCTCCCTTAGCCAAACTTGTGATCAGCCTTTTCATGGGGGAAAAGGCCCTGATTAAGGATGCTGCTTCATATCTGACAAAACGATTCGGTGAGATAGACCTTGTCAGTCCATGGTATAATTTCGATTTCACGGATTACTACAGGGAAGAGATGGGCACCGGACTGTCCCGCAGAATGATGGCCTTCAAGGAACTCATTGATCCCGGAACATTACCGGAGGTAAAAATACATACCTGCGAGATAGAGCAGCGTCTTTCTCATTGTGGTCGCAGGCGTGTCAACATAGATCCAGGCTATATAACGGCTGAACGTTTTATACTGGCAACGGGTAAAAATTTCACCCACAGGGTATATCTCAAGGATGGGGTCTATGCAGATTTGACTCTTATATATACGAGGAAGGCATTTCAGCCCCTGCCGTGGACATACCCTGACTACCGTGAACCGGATCTTATTGCATACCTCACGCGGGCAAGGCAGAAATACCTGGCTGATCTGAAAGCTCACAACAAGGATAATACTCAATGATCAAGAGCATGACGGCTTTTGCCCGTGGTGAGAGCCAAAACGGTTTTATGACAGTATCTGTGGAGATCAGAAGCTACAACAACAGATTCCTGGACTGTCACGTCAGGCTTCCCCAGATTTACCTGGAATTTGAACCGAGAATAAAGCAGGTAATCGGGACAAGGTTTACGCGCGGCCGTATAGACGTCAGAATATCAGTCAAGGATGAAGTGAAATCAATCGCAGGATTTGAAATCGATGAAAAGCTGGCCGACGCATACGTTGACGCGCTTTCCAGAATCAAAAAACGATACAACCTTCCAGGGGATATACCCATTGACCTGGTCGCAGGAGCGACAGGCATCATCATCCCCAGGGAAGCCGACTCCGATCTTGAATCCGCATGGGCGGTCATCAAAAATGCTCTTGATCCCGCATTGGATGAACTGGAGCAGATGCGCATCCAGGAAGGAAGGAATCTCGCAAATGATATTACAAAACGGATTAGCCATATTTCCGGTCTGATCGAAAAAATCGAAGATATAGCACAGACATTACCCGCGTTATACAAGAACCGCCTTGAAGAAAGGATATCCGAACTTACAGGTGGAATCATTGAAATCGATCCCGCAAGGATTGCCCAGGAAGCAGCAATACTTGCAGACAAAGCCGACATTTCAGAGGAGATCGTAAGGGCCAAAAGCCATACAAAACAGTTTGTAAAGATAATGAACGGCAATGAACCTGCCGGCAAGCCACTGAATTTTCTGGTCCAGGAGCTTGGCAGGGAACTGAACACCATGGGAGTAAAGGCCGGTTCAGCCGAGGTTTCGCATATGATTGTCACAGCAAAATCAGAGCTCGAAAAGATCAGGGAGCAAATCCAGAATATCGAATAGTATTGTTTGCTGCCGATATCCTGAGTGTGAAGAATGTATGCAGGTATCCTCTTCCAGGTGTATTGATTTGCACAAGAGAAACAATGCAACATGCACATTCCGTATTTAGTCAGCACGGGATGTTACCTGTAGATTTAAATTTAGTTGGAATTTAAACTTTCTTGAAACCATAACAGGCATAAGGATTCGCAGCCCGAAATCCGACTTGGTAGCCACCAGGAGCAAGATAATGCGATACGAACTACTGACTATCGGCACAGGATGTTTTGTCGCCGCAGACCAGGTTCTTGCCATTTTCGCTGCAGGCAGCGCGCCTATGAGGCGTCTAAGGGAAGAAGCCAGGCTTGACAACAGAATGATGGATGCGACTCAAGGGAAAAAAACCCGCTCGATCGTGGTGCTCAAGACAAACCATGTTGTCCTTTCCCCCTTGCAGCCCGAAACCCTGGCTAACCGTTTTACAGGGCTTGCAAGCAAGAAAGAGAAAAAAAACAAATGACCAAAACCAGATGTGATATGGCCGGAGCATCAGTACCCGCCACGAACAAACGCGGCAGGCTTTTTGTCATATCAGCGCCATCAGGCGCTGGCAAAACCACCCTTTGTGAAATTCTTTGCAGGTGTCTGCCGAGCCTTGCCTATTCCATCTCTTATACCACCCGCCCACCCAGGCCCGGGGAACGCGATGGAATCGACTACCATTTCATCGATGAGAAACGCTTCAAACAGATGATCCAAAAAGGTATGCTGGCTGAATGGACGGAAGTTTATGGTAATTATTACGGCACATCCGCAAAAGATCTCGAATCCATGCTGTCGGCCGGAAAGCACATCCTATTAGACATTGATGTAAAAGGAGCCCGGCAGATAAAGGCGAGATTTCCTGATGCAATAACGATCTTCATTATGCCACCCTCTTTGGATGAACTGGCAAAAAGGCTTAAACGCCGAGGAACAGATTCGCCAGAAACCATAAAAAAACGGCTTGAAGCCGCAACATTAGAAATCAAACACAAGGATTCATACGACTACGTTATTGTAAACGACGATCTTGAGAAGGCCGCGTCCAGGCTGTGCTCGATCGTCAAAGAGAAGATCGCCGCGCAAGCACCAGACAAAGAGCAGGATTTCTGCTCGACACCGGGTAACAATGCCTAGTGAAAAAAAACACAAAGAGATCCTATCCGGAATAAATCCTGTATTCGAAGCCCTAAAGGCAAAAAAAAGAAAAATTTATAAACTTTTCCACTATGCTGGCAGGACGAACCGCAGGATAGACATGATAATCGAGTATGCCGCCGGCATGCATATCCAAATAGTCCCTTGCGACCGGAAAAGACTTGCCGCAATCACCAAGACCCAGGACCACCAGGGAATAGCTGCAGAGGTTTCAGTTTTTCATACATGCAGGCTCGATTACCTTCTCTCACAGGCATCCGAACCTTTTTTCCTTCTTGCAGACAGCATTACGGATCCACAAAACCTGGGCTCACTCATACGTTCATCAATTTGCGGTGGTGTAAACGGCATTATAGTTCCCAAGGACCGCGCGGCCCCATTATCAGCGGCTGTTTCAAGAGCATCAGCCGGAGCCATGGAACATGCCTCCATATGCCAGGTGACAAACCTTGCTTCATGTATACAGCAACTAAAAAAAAACGGAATCTGGGTTATAGGCCTTGACCGTGATGCACCCGATTCGATATATGAGATCGACTTTACTGGTTCCTGCGCTCTTGTTGTAGGAGGCGAGGATACGGGCATAAGGCCGCTCGTAGCAAAAAGATGTGACCTGTTGTGCTCAATACCTCAGGAAAAGGAATTTTCGTCACTCAATGCGGCAATAGCTGGTGCCATAGCCATATACGAGATCGTGCGCCAGAAAAAGAAAAGATAAAATAGAAAATCAGGAGAAAGCATATGACAGAAGAATATATTATCAGGAAAAAAGAAGACGGAAGCTTAGAAGTTCCGGATTTCGTTACTATTCCATTCATAGAAGGGGACGGCACAGGACCGGACATATGGAGGGCCACCAGAGGAGTGCTTGATGCAGCCGTGGATCAAGCATACCAGGGAACAAGAAAAATTATATGGAAGGAGATCCTGGCAGGAGAAAAAGCATTCCAGAAAACAGGCGAATGGCTTCCCGAATCAACCCTCAATGCCATAAGAACACATGTAGTCGCCATAAAGGGACCACTCACAACCCCGGTTGGCCAGGGCATACGCAGCTTAAATGTAACCATACGGCAAGTACTCGATCTTTATGCGTGCGTAAGACCAGTACGCTACATCCCACCTGTTCCAAGCCCGCTGAAACATCCTGAAAAGATCAACATGGTTGTTTTCCGTGAAAACACAGAGGACGTATACGCCGGGATCGAATGGCCTGCCGGCAGCCCGGAGGCTATAAAAGTCACGCGGTTCCTTGAAAAAGAGTTGGGGGCTAAACTACCTGAAAATCCGGGAATCGGGATCAAACCTATCTCTGAGGCTAATACGAAAAGGTTAGTCTGCGCCGCTGTTCGTTATGCTATCTCCCAAGGTTACAAAAGCGTCACCCTGATGCACAAGGGCAACATCATGAAGTTCACTGAGGGAGCATTCTGCTCTTGGGGCTATAAAGCAGCTTCAGAAACTTTTCCTGATACAACGATCACAGAGGAAGAACTCTACTCCAAGTTCGACGGCAAGCAGCCGGAAGGTAAGGTGGTGATCAAAGACAGGATTGCCGACATGCTGTTCCAGCAAGTCCTGCTGCGACCCGAAGAATTCGGCGTGATCGCCACTCCGAACCTGAATGGCGACTATATTTCCGATGCCTTAGCCGCACAGGTAGGCGGACTGGGCATGGCCCCGGGTGCCAACATAGGGGACAAATGTGCGGTCTTCGAGGCGACCCACGGCACAGCCCCCAAGTATGCTGGAAAAGACAAAGTGAACCCATCGTCTCTTATCCTTTCCGGCGCGATGATGCTTGATTACATGGGATGGGACAAAGCCGCGGCAGCCATACGTGACGCCCTGAAACGCGCTGTTTCCGCAGGCAAGGTGACATACGATCTGGCACGCCAGATCCCGGGGGCAGAAGAGATATCCTGTTCGGCATTCGGGCAGGCGATCCAGGAGCAACTGCGGCTTTCGGTTTAAAGCAGACCGATTCCCATGGTATGAGAGCCCTGTGGCTGCATTTCATCGCCGCATCAATAATAGATGCCCTGTTCCCTTCAAAATGCGTTAACTGCGGCGAACTGTTAGCTGACCGGCACCAGAATGAGGCTGCATGCGCTTGTGCATGGGGAGGCAAGAGTCTCCGGAATACAGTCTTGCTTTTTTTCTGCCATGAATGCGGCCGACAACTGAAACAGGTTTCATCACCCATCTGTTCCTGCTGCGGCGAGGCATTTGTTTCCCGCCGCGGCCGGGACAGGATATGTGGCCGCTGCACGAACGATCCGCCCGCCTTTGATGCGGCAAGGGCGCTTTTTGCCTACGAGGAGCCTCTGGTTTCAATCATCCACAGGTTCAAGTACAGCAGGGCCACCCATCTTTCAAGGCCGCTTGGCAAAATGCTCTTTGCGGCATACAAGTCTTATTTTTCTGGCTCTGGAATAGATCTAATTGTACCTGTGCCATTGCATCCGAACAAACTTCGCGAACGGGGATTTAACCAGGCATCCAGGCTAGCGTGCAGATGGCAAAGATGGACGGCAAAAGAGAACAATGGGAATTGTGGTTTCCATTTTGATGATTCCGTGCTAGCCAGGAAAAAAGATACAAGATCCCAGACCGGCTTGAGCCGTGAAGACCGGCAAAAAAACATGAGAAGTGCATTCACCGTAACCTGCGGGGAAGCAGTCTTTGACAAAAAAATACTCGTGGTTGATGACGTCATGACAACGGGAGCCACGGCCTCCGCGTGCGCCCGGGAATTAAAAAAAGCAGGGGCAAAAAAAGTCTTTATACTTACACTTGCCCGCAGGATGAAAGGCGGAAACGGGCAGGGTCAACCATTGCGGGGCCGCGACCAAAGGTAGCATGTTCTCATAAAGAATTATTTCAGGGTGTTACGTAACAAATGCCAGCAGGCGTTTCTTCACCTTAAACACTGACCGCTTGCTTTCAGAGGCGCTCGCCCGCACGCACGAGCGCTCATGAATCCGGGAACAAAGTCAATATCGGCTTGCCAGTTGATCGACCCTTTTTCTTATTTCGTCACGTATGTTTTGCATGAACGAAAAGTCCTTTCCAGAAGGATCAGGAAGCTCCCAGTCCTCTATCTTACAACCCGAAACCAGGGGACATTCCTCACCGCAGCCCATGGTCACAATCCTTTGCGGTGTTATGGATCCCAAAACATCGTCTAGAGAAACAGGCCGCCGGTATTCCATATCAAGCCCCAGCTCCGCCATTGCCTTTACCATGAGGGGATTTATAGTATCAGCCGCCCTGCTCCCGGCAGATAACACATCTATTTTATTCCCATGATAATATCTCGCAAAAGCGTATGCCATCTGG
This sequence comes from uncultured Desulfobacteraceae bacterium, assembly GCA_964451355.1. Classification (GTDB taxonomy): domain Bacteria; phylum Desulfobacterota; class Desulfobacteria; order Desulfobacterales; family Desulfosalsimonadaceae; genus CAYVIE01. The sequence continues at coordinate 33,718 of CAYVIE010000003.1, read as the reverse complement.
CTCCTGCATGCGTTCTCCCTGCACGCAAATAAAACAACAGGTCTTTTAAAAAAAGAATCGATATCTGATAGCAGAGATTCAATATCCTGCTCCAGTCCGGGGTATCTTGCCATATCTCCAGGATTCTCCATCCTCCGGTAAGTGAGCTCGCCCAGAGGCGATGCTCCGATAGAATCAAAAAAATACTTTGCCGTCAGGCGAATACCGTCAAAAAGGGATTTCCCCCTGGTCGCGCCGAGAGCCAAAAGTATGCCCATGCGGGTGTGGCGACCCGGATCTTCGATACCAAGCCTGTATTTACGCGACCACAAAGACTGGGTACGGTCAATCAATGCCTTTATCTGTGCTGTTACCGTGTAAAAGTAGACCGGCGATGCCAGGATCACGATATCAGCTTCCCTTAGCAACGGGATCACAATCTTTACCATGTCATCATCGGGCAGGGCACATTTCCCTGTCTTTTCACATGCAGAGCAACCGGCACATGGTGCTATCGAAAGATCGGAAATCTGCAATTTTTCTACCTTTGCGCCTTTCTGGCTGCACGCGTTTAGAAGTTTGGTCAGTGCGTAATCAGTATTCCCGCCTTTTCTCGGACTCCCTTGCAGGCCCAGAACCAGCATATTGTATTGCTCCTTTACTTTGATGATCTATTTTATCTCTGCTTTTTTCGTGAAAACACACCTTGCCTGGATGAAAAACAGCCATTTTTTTTACATGTACGGGGTGAACGCTGCTGAACATGAAAGTTTAAGATCCGCTGATTGTGATCCTTTCAATTGCCCTCCCGGCTTCAAGGCCGATGATGCTATGCTTGACATCGTTTTCATCAAAGAAAAAAAGTCTGCCCGGATCATTCAGCAACTGTTTCAATAAATCAACGGCCTGAAGTAACCTGATCCTTCCGCAAGCCCATGCGGATATCCCCCTTGCAAAAGAATCCAGGGAACGCAAACCTTCAAGCAGCCTTGTCCTGACAACTGGCTCATATTCGATGAGATTTGTGCCTATATGCCCCAATCCCCACAAAATCCCGTTTTGCAACCCCTGGTGTTCCAGAAAATTGCAACCGGGAAGGGCGTAGGAAAAAAAGATGGAGCCATACTCCCTTGCGAGCCCGTCACTGGCACGGAGGGCAGCCGCCATGGCCTCTGGAACTCCCCATCCGATTCCGCCGGACTCATCATTCAACATCCATATGAAACGGCGCATTATCACCCTGGCAGACTCGGCGTCTTGTTCGTACAGCGCCGCGGTTATACGACCTGATGCCACCACGGCCCTCCAGCGCACCCTTGGATCCGCATGGCAAAAAAAGCCCATAAGGGGATTGATAACCTTTCTCGGTGGATAACAAGAGGTCTTGTCCATTACAGCAGAAAAGTCTTTTTCACCGGCAAGGATACATGCCATGCATCGCTTTATGGTCCTGGTTGTGGTCATTCCTTGTTACCTTCATTTGTATTTGTTTTTTCAACTCAGGACTCGCCGCGATGATGGCATTTCAAACATCTGTTTCCCGTGTTAATATGCTTATCCGATCTGGTGGATTGATTCTTTCTCAGGACTGCTGCAAGCTCCTGGATCTCCCCGAGGTCTTTCGTCATCATGGCCCACCCGTACCAGTAAGCATAGTCCGGGTTCAGGTGAAAGCATCCCTGGTAGACACGCATGCGATGCTTCATATACATCTGGAACAAGACCTGCTCAATATAAGACAATTGATCCCTGGTTCCGGCGTCTGTGCGCAGGAAATACCAGAAATCCGGGTAGGGATAAGCATATCCTTCGGGTTTCTCCAGAATACCGTCCCGGTACAATCCGGCAACGATCCTTATTGCCCGGGCAAGGAGATGATCAGCCTTACGTATCATCTCATCCCCTTTTTCAAGCTGGGACGCCGCATACCTGCGGGAATGGCATCTGGAACACGCATCAAGAATCTTTTCTCTCTCCTTTTTCCAATCCTCCCGGGTGAATCTTATCATGTCCAATTTCTTTACCGTCTCCAGCCGGCGGGTAGGCTTACCTGTCTCAGGATCCAGTAACCCAAGGGCTTTTAGTATGGTCTCCTGGTCCTTTCTCCAAGCCTGGTCTGAAGGGAGCGGCAGCCTTACACCGAAAAATCCCCAGGCAGTCCGGTTAGCATGGGTTCCTCCAGGAAGGTGACAATCCTGACATTTGGGTGCAACTGATTCCTGGGGCATCTGTTTTGCCTCGCGAGTAAAAAAACGGGTGCCATGTTTTGCGCTCTGCCACATCTCCCATTGCGGATGATCATATCCCATGTGGCATTGTTGACAAGCCCTGGGATTCCGGGCCTCTTGCTTTGAAAAGGTATGCCGGGTGTGACATTCATCACACGGATTTACCTGGTAACGATAGCCTGCTTTACGGAGTTTTTCTTTCTGTTTCCGGCTTTTTATCCCCATGTTATGGCAGCCGCCGCAGCCTCTTGAACCATCCATCAAGCCGGGGGGTTCCAGGTGAGTGACCGGCAGTGCATTTAAAGAACTCCATCCATGGCTGTGTTTCCCGGACGCGAACTGGGCCAACTGATCCTCGTGACACATCCCGCATACCGTCTCATCCGGCATTGTCGCCTTTTCGGCATCGCCTGCATTTGTATGTGCATCCCCATGACAAACATCGCATTCAATCCCGTTTTCAGCGTGCATGCTCTGCTTCCAATCTGCAACATACCCGGGAGTAACTTTACTGTGACAATCGATACATGAAGAAATTTCACGGGAAAAAGCGCAAACCTGCAAAAAAGATAAAAACAATAAGATCTTGGTCAGAAACAAGAATCCAATAACCCTGCAAGGCTTCATTATAAGTACCCCTGAAAAATAAAATTTTAATTATATCAAATAGCAACGATCCGGATTCGTTACATTAAATGATCTATTGCCGGCCGGATGTTGGACTTTACCGTGAAAACACCTCCGAGGCCGGGGAGAAAGATGGCCTTGTTTTCATGCCCGGGGGTGATTGCAGCTTATCATGAAAGTTTACGAGTCCATCATCCTTAACAGAAATTTAGTCAGAAAATAAGTATCTCATAGCCCTGCTTTATGAAATTATACATGGATACATGCCCCGACATATCATCTATCAATTCAAGGCCCTGTTCAACTGCAGAGTCCCTGGTTCCCATCTTGTTGGCGCAGGCGAGACAGACACCCGCAATGATGCCTTCCTTTTTTATTTGTTCCCATTTTGAATGAAGAGGGGCCCCTTTTTGTGCAAGTCCGGGCAGCAGCTTTGTAGCCTCCCCTTCTATGACAATTAAAGTCTCAACATCATTCTTCGCCATCTCCATAGCATTGAGCAATACATGCACAAAACACATTGGATCACCGTTGAATGCGAACAAGGCGACTTTGTTTTGCATTTTACCTCCCCCCTGTTGAATGTCCCTTCACTTACCTTTATTTTTTTATTCCTCTATACGCCAGTAGATACAACCAGCAGGACAGTAAATTATTGCCTGGTCAACTTCATGTTCGGAATATGTATCAAGCATGCTAACTACAACATAACCAGCATCTGAAAAAGAAAAAACCCGGGGGCTGAGCTCGGTGCATATACCACATGATACACATTCAGAAAGCTCAACCTCCGGGATCTTATCAGTCATGGTTATTCTTTATACATGCAAGCCGACCAACACTGCGCGACTTCTTCCCATTTTGGCCTGGATGCTTGCGTTAAGATTCATCTTGATTAGTCGAACGCCATTTCTGTCTTCCATTCTTTCCAGACATTTCCGACTAATTCAGGATCTGGTTTCAGCGTCATCTTGCCCGGTTTCCAGCCTGACGGAGTGGCCTCGCTTCCTTTTGATTCTCTGACAAGCTGGAATGCCCTGATCTGCCTGATTGTTTCGTTAACGTTCCTGCCCACTGGCGGCGTCAATACTTCATATCCCTGAACAATACCATCAGGATCGATTATGAACCTTCCACGTGTTTCAACACCGGCATCCTCATCATAAACACCGTAAGCCTTGCCAACCCTACCGCCGGTATCAGAGAGCATGGGAAAAGGAACCCCTCCATCCACCATTCGGGACAACTCATTGTCATTCCACATTTTGTGCACAAACATGCTGTCGATACTCATGGACAAAACTTCCACACCAAGCTTTTGCAACTCTTCATATTTTTCAGCAACTGCTGAAATTTCCGTTGCTCAGACAAACGTGAAATCACCCGGGTAAAAACAAAGAAGCACCCACTTGCCAAGATATTCTGACAGCTTCACATTGATGAATTTACCTTTATGATAACCCGGTGCCGTAAAATCAGGAGCCTTTCGGCTGACTTGTATCATGGTTGAAGCCTCCTTTTTTGTATTTTCTTCTTCAAAGGATTGCTCAGGTATTGATTCTCCTACAGAGTCTCCTGTAGGGCGCGCACATCCAGCTTTTATCTCTTCCGCCATAAACTCCCCTCCTGTGTTTGAATTAAACTTATTGCACGGAAAAATGATATGATGTCATAAAAATATGTTATTATTAGTGTGTTACGGCAAAATGACTGATAACTATTTTTTTTCTTATAAAGAAACCACCCTTCAGGACGTTTTCCCGCACGCCGTCTGACTTGTCGGCATACAGCATACGCGAAAAGGTTCACGAACCCGGGTAAAAAAATATCACTAACCGCTTAAAGCCTCTGCTATCTTTTTACCAAAATCAAAACAGACTGCTCTCCCTTCTGAGTCAGGAACATATTGCAGCCTTAAAGGCGGTGCCACCAGCTTCATTCCCATGGATTCAAGTTCACCCGCTATCATCTTGGGCGCCTCACCGCTCCAGCCATATGATCCAAACGAGGCCCCAAGCTTGTTCTTCGGCTTCAACCCTTTAATATAGGCAAGAATGTCTGCAACAGTCGGAAAGATATTGTTGTTGAGCGTCGGCGAACCCACAACAACCACTGCCGCGTCAAGGATTTCAGTCATTATATCGCTCCTGTGTGACGACCGTATATGAACAGGGCGGACAGGGACACCAGAAGCGTCTATACCCTCTGCTATGGCTTCCGCCATTTTTTTCGTACTCTTCCACATGGTGTCATATACGATTACCGCCTTTTTCTCGGGTACCTGGTTCGCCCATTTCACGTACGCCTCGACAATATGGTTAGGATCTTCCCTCCATATAATACCATGATCAGGGCATATCATACGGATCTCCAGGCCCATGGATGAAATCTGGTCTGCCAGTTTCAGTATCCGGGGGGCATAGAGAAGAAGAATATTTGCAAAATACTTTTTTGCCTGTTGCATAAGTTCGTATTTATCGACTCTGTCATCGAACATCCTGTAATCAGCATAATGCTGGCCAAATGCATCGCTTGAGAACAGGATCTTCTCCTCGGGCATATACGTAAACATACTATCCGGCCAATGCAACATGCGGGTTTCAAGAAATGTCAGGCTCCTCGAACCTATGGATACTGATTCGCCATTTTGAACCACCCTGTAATTCCAGTTTCGATGGAAATGCATTGAAAGATTCTTCTTACCCATCTTGGAACAGAACAATGGCTTGTCTTCACCGATATAATGCATAATCCGAGGCAGCGCACCGGTATGGTCCATCTCGGTATGATTGCTTATAACGATATCTATCTTCCTGGGATCGATGATCCTGGCGATATTTGCAATCAACTGATCAGTAAAATCAGACTTGACGGTATCTATAAGGGTAATCTTTTCATCCACGATCAGAAAGGCGTTGTAACTTGTCCCGGCTTCGGTCGAATATCCGTGAAAATCCCTGATATTCCAGTCAATAACACCTACATTATATATGTTTTCAGCAATCTTTACAGGTTCCATATCTAAGTGTCCCCGCTGTTTTTTTTAACCTGTCACATTAAATTATCAGGACAAAAATTTATATCATCCCCTACTCTTCTGGTGCAAAATCATCCTTTCCCGCACCACACACCGGGCATTCCCAGTCTTCAGGAAGATCTTCAAACGAGGTCCCAGGATCAATACCGTTATCAGGATCACCAGCTTCAGGATCATATACGTATCCACATACCTCGCAGACATACTTCTTCATGATATACCTCCTTATAAATTGTAGTGAAAAAACTTACACATTTAACTTTCATGCTTAACTTATTGATGATGATCTAGTAAAAACTCCATCATTGATGATGCAATTTTAAAAAACCCGAAATTCTGATACCAAAAAAACAACAGCTTCGGCTATTTTCATGATTATCAGCAATCACCTCCCGGGCATGAAAACAAGGCTGTCTCACACCCCGGCCTCGGAGCCACTTTCACGCTAAATTATAAAAAATCTATCTTTTATGACATTCATTGCATTTGACCGGTCCCGCAACCATACCTTTTTGTAACTTCTTCCTGTGGCATCCAATGCATTTCTTGTTCATAACCTGTTTTTTATCAAGCTTACCGCTTGTTTTACCTTTCTCGATCGCGCCCTTTTCCATGGGAAACAAATCGTGACACGCCTTGCAATCGCCTTCAAGGACTCTTTGATGCAAATGGTGCGGAAAGCCAGGAGAAGGCATAATACCGCTTGGAATAACAATCATTTCCTCTCCCATCCCCTTCCCCGACCATTTGGCGTAACTGCTCCGGGAAAACAAATACAAGCTCATGGAAAATACCAGCAAAAACATGAGGAATATTTGAACCCTTTTAGTCATCTTCTCCCCCGAAAAAACATTATGCGTTTACTTGAAACAGGATTTTCAAGCTTGCAGGGTTATATCAGAAAATTCAGATCAATAAGATTCATCATAGGCGAGATCTTTCTTTGTGACCTTGTCAGAGAAAAGCCTGTATGCCCAGAACTGATAAGCAATCACCACCGGGATAAAAATCAAGACCACAACCAGCATTATGGTAAGAGTCCTGGAGCTTGCCGCTGCATTGTGGGCTGAAAGCGAATATGCAGGATCGATGCTTGAAGGGAACATATCAGGATACAATCCCGCAATACCGAAAAAAGTCGAAAATATGATCGCAAGCCCAGATGATAAGAAAGCCGCAATGAATCTTTTCTGTGAAGAATAAATTTTTATGCCCAAAAGCCCCAAAACAGCAGGAATCAGTATAAGAAAGAATACCGGATTGGAAATGTAATTATCAAACAGGTTGGTCATACCTGCGCTTCCTATCAGAAAAAGGACAAGAACTCCCGCCAGAACCGGCCACAAGTTAGATACATACTTTTCCGCCCTTGCCGCCATTTCACCTGTTGTCCGGATACACAACCAGATGGCACCATGGACCATGAAAAAAAGAACAAAAAGCAGACCAGCAAGAATTCCATATGGATTCAGAAGGGAAAGAAGGTTTCCCTGGAAAACACCACGCCCGTCAATGGGTATTCCGGCAAAAATATTACCAAAAGCGACACCGAGCAGAAGCGCGGCCAGCAGGCTCCCGAAAAATATTGAAAGGTCCCAGAGATGTTTCCATGTTTCGTTTGCAACCTTCTGCCTGAACTCGAACGATACGCCCCGGAATATCAATGCAAAAAGAATAAGAAGCAACGGCGTATACAGGGCGGAAAACATAACAGCATATACTTTGGGAAATGCTGCAAAAGTCACACCGCCGGCGGTGATAAGCCAGACTTCATTGCCATCCCACAAGGGACCTATAGCATTGATGGCAATCCTGCGTTCATCATCGGTCTTGGCTACAAAGGGTAGCAGGATTCCAACACCGAGGTCGAACCCCCCCGTGACAAAAAATACAGCCCACAAAAGTCCCCACAAAAAAAACCATATAGTTTCGAGTATCATGATCCCCTCTTCTATTTTGTGTGTCTACATGGTTGTATTTCTATTTGTTGAATAAACCATTAAACATCCTCTTTTGGCAGAGGACCTTTTCTGGCGTTTGTAGCAATAAGGTAGAATCCGATCGCGCCGATCAGGCTGTAAACAAGAATAAAAGCCACCAAAGATATCAGCACCTGGTAACCTGCAACAGGAGATACTGCATCTGATGTCCGCATCAGTCCGTATACTATCCAGGGCTGCCTCCCCACCTCGGCGAGAACCCATCCCAGCTCTATTGCAAGGTATGGCAGGGGGATTGACCAAAGCATAATCTTGAGATATCCAGGGGATTCCAGCAACCGCTTCCTTACCACAACCCCCCATACCGTAAGAATGATAAACAAAACGCCGAGCCCTACCATTACGCGGAAAGATATGAATGTCAAAAAGACAGGCGGCCGCTCGCTCTTCGGTATATCCTTGAGTCCGGTGACTTTTGCTGCAAAGTCATGATGGGCAAGAAAACTCAACATTCCTGGGATTGAGCCTATCTCTACGAGATTTCTTTCATTTTGCTCGTCAGGTATTGCAATAAGATGAATCGGGGCATAATCCGTTGTCTCCCAGAGGGACTCCATGGCGGCAAGCTTTGCAGGCTGCACTTTTGCTACGTGAATACCATGGGCGTCACCCACCACCGCTACAACCAGGGAAGATACCAACCCGAACACCAAGGCCATATTGAACGATTTAGTGAAAAAGGATACTTCCTGTCGTCTCAGCAGATGGTATGCGCTGATGCCCATCACAAAAAAGGCTGCAAGAACATATGCTCCTGATACGGTATGAAAAAATTCAAGCCACCCGAACTTATTAAAAACCACGGCCCAGAAGCTTTCCAGCTCGGCCCTGTTGTTTCTGAGGACATAACCTACAGGGTGCTGCATCCAGCCGTTCGCGGTCAGGATCCAGAATGCTGATATATTACTGGCTCCCGCAACAAGCCACATGACAGCGGCATGAGCACCGGCGGAGAGTTTCCTCCATCCGAAAATCCAGACGCCAATAAGGGTCGATTCAAGGAAAAAAGCAACGGACGCCTCAATGGCAAGCAATGATCCAAATATATCTCCTACATATTCGGCATAACCCGACCAGTTTGTCCCGAACTGGAACTCAAGAGTTATACCCGTAACAACACCAACGGCAAAGTTTATCAAGAAGAGCTTTCCCCAGAACTTTGCCATCCTCAGATATTCCGGATCCTTTGTCCTGACATACCTGGTCTCCATCCATGCCACGAGTACCGAAAGGCCAAGAGTAAGTGGCACAAAAAGGAAATGAAAAAGGGTTGCAACAGCAAACTGAAGACGGGAAAGTAATACAGGGTCCATTTCAATATATCCTCATTTTTTGATGTTATAGTCCCTTTTACCCGCGAGGCATAAACACTATATACTTATTATAAAGAACAATAATTATAACTTATATATAGTATAGATCCTCTATATAGCACAAACACCGCCCATAAGATTCATGCAAAGATATTTTATTTCCCGGGGTTTGGGCGCAGAAGTATTCTTCCCTCCTGCACATGGAAATCAGGAAAACTTCAACCCGTGTTGAGGACAATACTCCGGGCATGAAAAGCGAGCTATCTGTATCCTATGCGCCATTCAGCCGGTCATAAAAAATTCAGTCAACAAATTCATCCCGAATCAGGCGCCTGTGTCAGGAGTACATTTTGAAAAATCAATGGGTTTCTTGCAATTGTCGCATGTATGGGGCCTGTCGAACTCGTCTGAAAAAATTTCATTTTCCGCCCCGCATTCCGGGCACTTGCAAATGAATGATTTGAGAGACTTGAACTGCTCGAAACCAGGACAATGCTTAGGGGTAGTCATGGTGCAACCTCCTTTTCATGAGAATTATTACACATTTCCCCCTTTGCTTTCGCCGCCGAAACCGCTTGGAAAAAAATCCAGCACTCCGGCACACAGCGGCCCTTGCCTGAATCCGTGAATGTCCCAAGAAGGGGGGGGGATAACGCTCCAGGTGAAAGACAACCGTGTATTTGCTTTCTAAATAAGTAATAATAATGGACTCATGGATATTCCCTCATCCTGCCGAAGCGATTTAGCCCCGGCCGGGGGAGAATGGAAAGTCACTCTTGTAAAAGCATTTCAGTTTTTTTTGAGATCATCATTACAAATTTTACAAAAACCTACTATCTCACCTCACGGATTCAGGCAGGATGTATTAGACAAAAATCAGGTTCCTATAAGAGCTGCTACTTCCTTCCCGTAATCCTGGGCCATTCGCATCCCACCGCCGAGTTTCACCGATTTAAGCATCAAAGAATTTGCCGCCATCTTCATCTTGAAGATATTTTCCATTGTCCCGAATATCCTCTCCGGCGCTTCACCACTCCAGCCGAATGCCCCGAATGCCCCCCCGGCCTTACCTGCAAGATCGGCCTTTTGCGCCAGAAACAAAAACGTCTTCATCGACTGCATCATATCTCCATGATATGTCGCAGATCCGAAAACATATGCGTCGTATCCTTCAAGATCTGTTTCTGACTTAATTTCTTTTACATCCTTCAGGGTGACATCGACCCCTGAGAATCTCATCCCCTCTGATATCAGTTCCGCGATATCCCTGGTCTCACCTGTTCTGGTCGCATATACGACAAGGGCTTTTGACATATCCATTCCCCTTCACTATAAACTTCACTGAAAAATGCTCTAATTATATCAAAACCGAATCAATCATGTTTCTTTTTTCGACCCTATTCTCTCGTCTGCCTTACCTTCGGCACAATCAGGAATATAACAGCCGACATCTACAAACTCACACTTAGCCTTACAGGCAGGGCACTGCTCGTATGGAGTATCCGCGTCGTAGGTATATCCACAAGCTGTGCATTTCCACTGAGTCATTTTCTTCTCCACTGTTATTTGTCAAAAAAAGAATCATTTTTTCCAATGACCGTGCAGATTGCAGTATTCCCTTGCAAACACCTGATCTGCCTCAACACAGAAAAACGCCTCCGGGGCTTCACCTGGTTTGAGATATTTCCTGTATATGTTTTCTCCTGCAACCAGTTCAATCCATACAATATAATGTTTCTCTTCCATGGGATGGGCCACTTCGCCAACCTTTACCTTGTAACCGCCTTCCACTTTTTCGATCACGGGCACATGCTTTTCTTTTGCAGCATCAACAGTATTTTCGGTTAAAAGCGTCATGGGTTGGCCGCAACATACCAGTGTGCCATCACTGCCATAAAGAACTTCTACAATATTCCCGCAAAGCTCACACTTGTATACCTCTCCCCTATTCGCCATCTTCTTTCTCCTTATTAATTTTCAAGGTTGAATCCCATGCATTGCAATACGTGTATACCGTATTAAACTGAATCCACTCCGGTATTCTGATAACCATTTCCCCTATCCACGGGATTTAACTTTTTTCAGCTCTCCGCTCAGAAGGCGGATATGTCCCATCTCCTCCTTGATTATACCGTCAATCCTTCCTTTACCGAACTTTTCCGGAACAAGCTCTTTCATTCCCAGATAAAGAACTATGGAGTCTTTTTCTGCGGTTATGGCAGCCTTGAGAATACTCTCCATTGAACCTGTGTCGATGGGCTTGTCGAAAAACACCCTGATATCAGCAAGGGCCTTGAGATATAAAGCTGCTTCCCCATCTGGATCGAACACGGTTTCAGCATTATCCATAGCCGAAAGTTCACCTGCCATCTGCGAAAAAACCTTCTCATGCTGCTCTTCCATTGCGGCCAGGTTCAGCAATAAGTTGCGATACTCTTCTTCTGTAACAGATTCAGCAGATTTCCTGTAAAATTCAGCCCCGTTTTTCTCTATCTCAACAGCCAACTTGAAAATATCACCAGCGGAAAAATCATACGCAACCATTTATCCTCCTCGTTTGTTCGGGAATTCAGCGTAAATGGCGGGGCCGGTAGAACCCCGCCCCGCTGTTTTTCTATTTTAAAATCAATAATTCTCACCAAGAAGCTCGAAGTATGCCTGGGGATGGGCACATGCAGGGCACTGTCCCGGAGCTTCATCCCCCTCGTGGAGATAGCCGCAATTTCTGCAGCGCCATACAACCTTTGCTTCCCGCTTGAAGACGCGTCCCTTTTCTATATTTTCCGCCAAAGCCTTGTATCGTTTTTCATGCTGCTTTTCTGCAACGGCAACTGCTTCGAATACAGCCGCAATGGCGTCAAAACCTTCTTCCCTGGCTATCTTTGCGAACTCAGGGTACATAACAGTCTGCTCATAATTTTCACCAGCAGCCGCTGCCTTTAAATTTTCCAGGGTCGTACCTATTACACCCGCTGGAAAGGAACCGGTGATCTCAACCTCCCCGCCCTCCAGGAATTTAAAAAACCTTTTTGCATGTTCCTTTTCCTGGTTGGCGGTTTCCTCAAATATATCCGCTATCTGAACATATCCTTCCTTGCGCGCCTTGCTTGCAAAGTAGGTATAGCGGTTACGCGCCTGGGATTCACCGGCGAATGCTGCCATTAAGTTCTTTTCAGTGCGTGTACCCTTAAGACTTGCCATTCTCTCCTCCTTTTTTTGGATTCATTTGAAAACTATTTACCCTGAAAACTATTTACTGAAATATACAAAAATTTGATAAAAAAAGAAAATAATACATTTAACATATAGCATCAATAGTCACAGGGACCTTGCCGGGACCGGGTGAATGAACCATATAAAGCTTGCGATACAATCAACCCCATTTGCCCTTTTTGATATGGGATATGATCTCAGCCTCAGCAAGCTTCTTTATGCGGTATGCCGCGTCCCTTAAAATCCCATAAAGGATCCCACATGCATCATCATCCCGCTCGGAATCACCCTTGTCAGCCAGTTCGACCATTTTGTCGGCTATCTTTATGGTTTTTTTAATATTTTCGTTTTGAGGTTTCAAAATAAATCAACCCTGGGTTTATAAAATAATATCAACTTAAACTCTCGCCCGGATATGCTAAACCGGTTGCTCAATCGCCATTTTTTGTTCTTGTTATTTGTATTTAATCAAGAACCGTGCCACACTATTTAAACATCCCCATTTAAATGCCTCATATATTGAAAACATTTTTTCCGATTCAACATGATCACCGCTATTCCGCAGATCAATAATGATGGACTTTTACGAGTCCATTAATAATAAATACCAGAATAAATCTGTGGGCATTGTCCCTGCGGCAGGTGTACGAAGTCAGCCGGCCCATAATTTTAAACAATAGCAGTTGACGGCTGATAAAACAGAACAGCCTATGGGAAATGTCCAAAAAGAGGTCAATGTTTCAGATAAAAAAACGCCTGCTGGCATTTGTCTTGCAACAGCCTGATAATAAATAATTTTTTATTAAAACTCATCATTTCAAATTGCAGATTCAGGATGAAAATTTTATCCGGAAAGCTCACGCACCATCATGCAGCACAGATATGCGATCTCATAATATGTATTGAAATTTGATACATAAATGTTTCAATTTATAACCTGCATATGAAACATTCGGGACATGATACGCTCACCTTGACGCCTTTATCCTGGATCCATGAGCGATAGTTCGTTCGACCGGTGCATGAAGGCAGCTGTTTGACTATAATCTGTTGTATGACAACCGCCGTCAAAGCAAGATACAGGCGGGCGCTCCAAAGGGCCACCGTAGTTTTGTGTGCGCATATCAGCGCTTCAAAAACCGGCGTTGCCACATACGTAAAACCTCAATGGAGAAATAAACCCAATGACAAAACCATTCATACATTTTCAACCTCTTATCCCCGGAACTCTTATTCGCCGTTATAAGAGATTTCTTTCAGAAATCCTTCTGAAAGACTCGGGAGAAACAGTAACGGCCCACTGCCCAAATTCAGGAAGTATGCTGGGCTGTTGCGAACCAGGTAGTCCGGTATGGATATCAAACGCGGATAAGCCAGGACGCAAACTTAAATACACATGGGAATTGATTGAAACGCCGGGATCCCTTGTCGGGATAAATACCCTTGTTCCCAATCGCCTGGCTGAAGCCACTTTATTGGAGGGAGGATTTGAGGAATTCGCAATATCTAAGGTAAAAAGAGAAATCACGGTAGAAAAAGGTGCGCGCATAGACATAGCAGCATTTGGCACCGATGGTGAAACTACGTTTATTGAAATAAAGAACTGCACACTAGTAAAAGACCAAACCGCTATTTTTCCGGATGCTGTCACCAAAAGAGGCAGGCATCACCTCGAGGTACTCGCCAGATTAGCAAAGGCCGGAAAAAAGAGCGCAATAATATTCATAGTTCAAAGAATGGATGCATTGAGGTTCATGCCAGCAGAAACGATCGATCCGGAATTCGCTGCAGAGCTAAGAAAAGCTGCTCAATGCGGAGTATTGGTAACAGCCTATGACACCATCATTGACACCGAAAAAATCAGAATCAATAAATGGCTCCCAGTAATACTTTGATATGAAATAAATGATGGACTCGTAAAAAGTCCATAAACCGGCCGAGGGCGGTTTAGCCCCGGCCGGGGGCGGGGGTGGAACCAGAAGGGTTTTCACGGTAAGGTCAGGATGCAAGACTGCGGGCCGGGAAGGAGCAAAGGCCTACCAAAAGCAGACTGTGTCGGATTTCGGCGCAGCCCAATGCAGCGGACGGACTTTTTCGGAATCGTGATGCATTATAACTGCTGAAATTTTTCAGCTATACCGGGATAAGCGGCAAGAAACCTATACAGGGTCGCCCTTCCGACCCCCAGGATCTTTGCAGCTCTGACCTTGTTGCCGCCTGTCTGCTTCAATGCTGCGGCAACAGACTCCGGATCAAGTTTCCGTTTTCTCCCTGTTCCGTAGCTAGCCGAAGCCACGCCAGAAAAAGCCTTTGTGCTTATTCGCTTGAACTCAATGGGAAGATCATCGGGAGTTATCATCCTGCCGCCACATTTCACCGTGGCGAACTGTAAAACATTTTGCAGCTGTCTCACATTTCCCGGCCAATCATAATCCATGAGCATCGCCATGGCCTCCTTGGAGATACCCCGGGGGCGCAATCCCCGGTGCTGCTCCACAATCGAAAGAAAATGATGAACCAAAAGAGGAATATCTCCTTTTCTTTCTCTCAAGGGGGGAAGGTGTACCGGTATTACATTTAGTCTGTAATAAAGGTCCTCCCGGAAATTGCCCTTTTCAACCTCTTGCTTGAGATCCTTGTTTGTGGCGGATATGATCCTTACATCAACGGATACCGTTCTTTCCCCACCCACCTTCTCGAATTTACCGGTTTGGAGGAAACGCAGCAATTTGACCTGCGTCTCCTTTGGAAGTTCAGCCACTTCATCCAGAAACACTGTTCCGTTATGAGCTAATTCAAAGCGTCCCTTTTTTTCACGTATCGCTCCTGAAAAAGCACCTTTCACATGTCCGAAAAGCTCGCTTTCTATGAGGCCCACCGGCAGGGCCCCGCAATTGATGGGTACAAACGGACCGCCTGCCCTGCGGCTTTCATTGTGTATGGCTTCTGCTACAAGTTCCTTGCCAGTGCCTGTCTCTCCGGAAATATGTACGGGGTAATCATATGGCGCGAGATCCCGGATCTGCTGGAATATTTGCAGCATCTTATAATCATTGCCGATTATATTGGAAAAACTTTTCATCTCCCCGGACCGCAACTTGCTGGAAACAAGATCGGTCAAATCCCTGAATGCAGCGATCACACCTTCTGGTTCTCCCTTATCGGATTCAATGGAGGAGACAGACATCTCAAGCTCTCTTATCTCCCCGTCCTTGGTGACGAGTTTGACAGGATATTCCACATGTGGGGCAAGAGGCTCCCTGTCACATTTAGTATCATCGAAAAGGCAACGCTCTCCGCAGAAAGGTTCGCCAAACGCCTTATGACAATCCTTGCCGATCACATCCTCCCTGCGGTATCCTGTAATACGTTCTGCTGCACGGTTGAAAAAGAAAATTTTTCTGTTCATGTCATGCGCAATGATTCCATCGTGCAGGTTATCCAGGATTTTAACGAGCTCTTCGGGTGATCGCAAAAGTGACTTAAGTTTCTTTTCAGTCATAAAGTGTATCCCCGTAATTTTGAAATTATCTCAACTTTCTTGAACATTTCCAAAAAAAGACTATAAAATCAAGATATTTAAAGTAATCAGTGCTGCTATCTGCAATATATTACTTTGCAGCTTCATTTTAAACTTTCATGATCAGATGCAATCACCCCCGTGTATGAAGACAGGGCCGCTTTTCACCCCCGGCCATTGAGATGTTTTCCCGGTAAAGTACGTCCTGAAAAACCTCTATCAACCTGTATCCCGCTTGAAAGGGGTACAAAGACATATTCACGAAAAGCTAATAATGATAAGATCAGCACTGATACACTACTTTTTTTCAGGCTTGACATAGGTCAAAGCCAATAAGCAACCTCCAGGGTATATGAAATACAAAACCGGAAAAACATAACGACGGTTGAACATGACCGTGTAAATGCAAGGAAGGAGAAATTACCATGAAATGTCCGGGACAAGACAGCAGATACTGGAAACCAGGCGCAATCTTCGAGACAAAATGCCCAAAATGTGGGGAAATGGTCGAATTTTTCAAGGATGACACCATGCGCAGGTGTCCTGGCTGCGGGCACAGGTTTGTCAATCCGAAGATGGACTTTGGCTGTGCAGCTCACTGCAAGTACGCGGAACAGTGTATAGGAGAACTCCCCCCCGAGCTCGTCGCGCAAAGGGAATCCCTGTTAAAGGACAGAATAGCCATTGAGATGAAAAAATACTTCGGCAGGGATTTCAAGAGGATCGGTCATGCCATGCGGGTTGCACGTCATGCGGAAGCCATAGCCGCTGATGCTGGAGGTGATCTGGCTGTAATAATGGCAGCAGCCTATCTTCACGACATAGGAATCCACGAGGCTGAGAGAAAACACGGCAGCACAGCCGCAAGGTTCCAGGAGGCTGAAGGCCCTCCCATAGCGAGAAAAATCCTTTCGGACCTCGGCGCAAAACCTGAGCTGATCGACGAGGTATGTGACATAATAGGGCACCATCACCATCCGCGAAAAGATGAGACCACGAATTTCAAGGTGCTATATGATGCCGACCTCATTGCAAATATCGAAGACAAGAAGAAAGAAACAGGAATAAGTCAGGACAAGATCGAACATATCATTGAAAAGAGCTTTCTTACAGAGGCCGGCAGAAAACGTGCGGCAACAGTTCTACTCAAGGCCACGGGGAATTAACAAATATATAATCGACCTAAATACATACGAGGTGAACAATGAAAACCATGAGAAAAATTATAGAAATAGATGAAGAAAAATGTGACGGCTGTGGGCAGTGCGTAATCTCATGTGCAGAAGGAGCCCTTGCAATCATTGACGGAAAAGCAAAGGTTATTTCGGAAAACCTGTGCGACGGGCTCGGCGCCTGCATAGGAGAATGCCCCCAAGGCGCTTTGCGTATAATTGAAAGGGAGGCAGAAGAATTCGATGAAGAAGCGGTGATCAACCACCTTGAAAGCCGGCAAAAAGAACATGCCAACGGACCCGGTGATAACAGCGGGGTTATGGCCTGCGGCTGCCCCTCGACTAACGTTCAATTACTCACTCCCGCTCACCCTGGTCATGCGGGAGCACCCTCTTACAAGTCAGCCCTGAGCCACTGGCCCATTCAAATCAGGCTAATCACACCGAATGCACTTTTTTTGAAGGGAGCAGACCTCCTTGTGCTGGCTGATTGCGCGGCTGTGTCTGTGGCCGATCTTCATGGTTCTCTGTTGCCGGGTAAGGTTGTCGCCATGGGATGTCCCAAGTTCGACGACTCTGAAGCCTATGTTCAGAAGTTTGCAGAAATATTTGCCAGCGCAGGGATAAAATCGATTACAATCGCATACATGGAGGTTCCTTGCTGTGGCGGACTCCCCGTGATAGTGAAAAAAGCTATGGAAAAGGCAGGGAAAAACATTCCTGTGAGACGCATTATGTACCACCCTGACGGGCGGATTCTTGAAGATCAGACCGGGACAGACTGAGGTTGACGGAAAGCCACGCGCCGGCATGTTACGGCGTGTGGCTTTACTCGATACTGTTGTAGGATGTCACAGCAAAACAACAACCAATATAACTATAAGAGTGACTATGATCAGACCTCCGGCAATGAAAAAAAGCAAAGTTGGACCCTTGGCGGCCTCTTTCGCCTTTCCCTGTCCGGGAGTCTTCTGAATAGCCTCTTGTTTTTTTTGTACATCGGCCATCATCTTGGCCATCTGATCTCTGCTCAACACCGTGGTTCCATCTATATCAGCTGTCTTGGCCACAGGAGGCTCGTCTTCAACCACCTGCATCCCCGGCTTTATTATCTTAACCCTGAGAGTAAATTTACCCACTGTTACAACATCATTACTTCTTATAGGCTCCTCTATGATCTTTTCATCATTCAAAAATGTCCCGTTGGTGCTGCCTTGATCACGAATCACATAAGTGCCGCCCGCTATACGATCAATCTTCGCATGGATCCTGGATACACTCGTATTATCAATAGAAATATCAGCTCCCGGATCACGCCCTATGATCACGCTATCCTGGTCGAAGTTAAATCTTTCTATTACACGATCCTTCAGGGCAAGCTCAATTTGCAAGACCGGGTTTTGGCTCATGGGTTCTCCTCCCGAAAAAACAAATACAGCAGAATTCAATCCGGCACAGGCAGCCTTGGCAACGGATCAACGTTTTTGTTTATCGCTGAAAGAAAAACAGCGCTGCAATATAACACAACAAAATTTTTTCCTGGAATACAGCCCGATCCCCATAACACATATTCTATTATGTTTTTGAGGACCAGCAGTTCAATGCGAGTTTTGATTTAACTTATTTCAAAAACAGACCTCATGTCAAGGAACTTTAGCACCTTAACACCATGATAACAACAGGATATGGCTCCAATGTTTATATCGCAGACTGATTATTCCGTAATCAGAAAATCAAGGTTCTTCCTCACCAGGCCAAGATTTTTAAGAATTTCCATCTTGGCTGCAATATTTTCCAATATACCCGGGTCTTCATTGGTAACCATAAGAAAAGGGACGTCATCTGTATATTGAACATCCAGAAGAGAAAAAGGGGTATCAGCGGCAAAGCCAATAACGGTTTCAGCGCCGGGCGGTCCCGTAACCTCGAATGATCCCTTGGCAGGTATAAAATAAGTTCTGCCTGCCCTGACCAGAGGA
The DNA here is from genome assembly GCA_964451355.1 of uncultured Desulfobacteraceae bacterium. Classification (GTDB taxonomy): domain Bacteria; phylum Desulfobacterota; class Desulfobacteria; order Desulfobacterales; family Desulfosalsimonadaceae; genus CAYVIE01. The sequence goes on along the minus strand of CAYVIE010000003.1, from coordinate 14,650 downwards.
TCAGGGGTGAATCTGTTTGGGAAAAGCTGTATCAGCTCTCCAGCCGTGGAAAAATCATAAAGAACAACGTAGCAATTTTTTTTGGGTGTAATAGAGTATACTATCCTTTCGCCGATACGAAACATCGGCTTGTTTGTTGATATCACGAAAAGTCCCTCTTCGTCTGGCATACCGAAATTATACATGAGCTTCTTCAGAAAAGAGACTGTTACCCGTGATGCAGCCTCTGTTTTTCCAGCTGCGGCAGACTGCGTAAATGATGAGGTGCCACCGGTTGTATCACCTGGAACCGAAGCCTGGTAATCCTCTGCCTCTGCGGCCCTTGCCGGAGAAGCAGGTTCTTGGGGAGGGAGGCCTGTCGCCTGGGGGCTTTCAGCAACCGGCTCGGATGCGGCCTCCCCGGCTATCTGGCCCTTTTCCCTGTTTTCAGGATGCTGAGCCCGGCCAACCTTCGGTTTCTCCGGTGGGGAATAATAATAATTTATCGCCACATACTCCCCTGCCAGCATCAATACGACAACAATAGCGGCAATCCCGTATCTAATATAATTCTTTTTCTTCGCTTTCTTGGCAAGAGGCGAGCTGGAAAGCTTTTTCTTCACCTGGGTCTGTTCGAGCTGGATAACGGTTAAATCATCGATAAGCTCGTGAAAGTCCTTATAACGTTCATCAGGATCCTTTGCTATAAGCTTCTTTATTATTCTTGGGAAGTCTGGATGTGCAGCATGTATATCCTTCCCGATTTCAGGCATAACGTTTACATGGCTGTAAAAAAGCGCGCTGGGATTGTCGCCTTCATATGGGTATTTGCCTGAGAGCATCTCTAAAAAAATTATCCCCAGGGCGTACTGGTCACTCCTGCTGTCAACGGGCTTGCCTAGTATCTGCTCGGGACTCATGTACTTGGGAGAGCCAAGCACAGTCCCTGGCACTGTTATATCTATATCCCTAAGATCTTTTGATATTCCGAAATCAGCAATAAGTATATTGCCGTTTTTTTCTATCATTATATTGGAAGGCTTGACATCCCTGTGAATGACGTTGTTGTCTGCTGCATGGGCAAGGGCCTTGGCTACGGAAAGGACTATGTTCAACGCCTCGGCGGGATCGATTCTGCCCTCCCGCTCCAAACGGTCCTTTAGGGTTTCGCCATCTATAAACGGAAAGACCATGTAATCGAAGGTTTCTTCACAGCCAAAATCATAGATATGTATGATGTTTGGATGCCTCAAGTTGGCATAAAGCTGTGCTTCCCTGTGAAAACGCTTCTTGAGCTCAGGGTCATCGGTCAGCTTTTCAATCATTATCTTGATGGCGACCTTGGCGTTTAGCTGGCGGTGACGGCCCAGATATATTTCACCCATGCCGCCGCGATAAATCATATCTTCCACATCATACTTGTCGCCAAGGATCTGCTGCAGCTTCTCCTTGATTGATTCCGTCATATGCCTCCCCTTGGAGTCTCTTCCAGACAATGAGTGTATTCATGCTCATGGTGTACATAAAACAATAAACCAAAAAATGTCGGACCAGCAATACAGCCCGACATCAGGGACAAGGCGCTTCGCCCTGCCGGGGATAAACCCTTATCCATCAGGAATGCGGAGCAGCGACTTTCAGCATGCCACACTCCCCTGCGAATATAATAAAATTGCACTTGATACAGGAAATCAGCTGCCGTCTCCAAAAATAACCGTCGGCGCCCAGAAGAAAGGATGCGAAAACATCTTTCCTTCCCGGCCGGAAAGTAGTTGTAGCTTGCTTGCCCGCAAAGACTCCGCCCTGCTCATCTTCTTTTTCAAACCGTCAAAAAAAGCGATTATCAGCTTTTGGGCCGACACGGTCTCAACCGACCAGAGGTTCACGGTAACCGCAGGTGTGCCGGCATACATAAAGGCCCTTGTAAGACCTATGACACCCTCGCCTTTCACCTTCTCTCCCCTACCTGTATTACACGCAGAAAGCGCCACGAGATCCGCATTCATCTTGAGTGAAAACACATCAGACATGGAAAGAAGCCCCACCTTGTTTGTATTGGGGTCAGGAGTGGACAAGAGCAGGGCCGGCTGCGTTATACCGGAAACCTGGTCAGGTATTATCCCATGGCATGCAAAGGATATGAATCGGTAGTCATCCAACACTCCTTTTTCATTCAGATCAAACAATACACTACAGGCGGCCTCGCTCCTCACACGAAGTGGTTTGCTGGTATCTGGTGCCTCAAGGATCTTTTTAATGCTGGATACTTCCTGCTCCGTTTCAGGGAGAGGGGCAATTTCTCCACGCATTATATTGTAAAATGACCTGACCTGTAAGGCTTCTGCTGTATCATCAACCGGTTTTGGCTTCCCATATACGGGATTGGCGAACGCCAGGAATGGATACAACTTCCGATCTTGTTTGTCAGATTCATAGACCCTGAGAAGATGCAGCAGGGACGCGGAGGAAACATATGCAAATGCCCGGTCCTGTATGAGAAATCTTCCTGAATCATCCTTCAACGCTTCAAAAGGGAGCAGATAAAGAGGCCCCGTAGGCACCACGTAGACCGTGCTATAATCCTTCAGGATCTCTGATATCGGCCCCGGGAAAAGAAGATGAAAGAAAAACTCCGGCTCCGGAGGAGTCAAACCGGCTGGAGGTTCAGGCATCGGGGCACCACGTAGTTTTTCCCCCTTGAATATATTGATGTATCCATCACGGTATGCATGCACCAGCCGTGTAAGTCTCTCCTCTCCGCACGGGATTGCCACCATGGTGAACCTGTCTTTTGATATTCCCCATACAAGGGTTTTGTCCTCCATTACACAAAAAACCATTACCGCCTCATCGGGGGACAACACAGAACTCCTTAACACATCAAGGTCCACCGGGCTGGGATGCTTAAGCGTGTAATAAGCAGGATATCGCGATTCAAGCATCGTTTCAAAGGCAGCAATATCCCGCTCCAGGCCGGTGATTCGTTCCTTCAGGGACAATATTTTTTTTGTGTCATGCCTGTCTGCAGGCTTGGCAAGCTCTGCTTCGAGCAGGTCATGTGCATCCTTCAGGGCAGCAGCAAGGGTTTGCTCCCTTTCAAGGATACCAGAGGGTATACCTGAAAAATTCCTGATACCAGTCCTTCCCATCTCCTCGAGAAAGACCCGGGCCTGCTTCTTTTCAAAGATCTCAAATGCCTTCCTGTCGTATCCTTTACGAGGGAACTTCCGATTCAAAAACTCATAGAGGTTGATAAGCTCATCATAGACATGCATCTTTGTCTGCATGAAAGCGGTCCTGGCTTCTCCGCCCCCGAGGGCACCCCTCATATCCTCTATTATATTTATTGCCTGGATATAATGATTTTCAGCCTTGTCATACTCTCCCAAGCCTCTCTCAGCCTTGGCAAACCCCCTGTAGATGCGCCAGTCGTATTCTGGAAGGCCGAAGTTACGGCACAATGAATAAGCCTTTTCCATCTCCTTGAGAGCATCTGCAAAACGACCGGTATCAGCATAGATCAGACCGATATTGCCGCGCGCGGCTGCTTCAGCGAGCCGGTCCCCGGTTTCATATAGAATCAGGAGCGCTTTATCGGCAAGTTCGAGCGCCTTTTGGAAATCACCCTGCTTTTTTTTCGCCACCCCAAGGTTGATAAGATCGTTGGCAAGGCCGCGCTTATCATTGAGATCAGTGTGAATGACCATAGCTTTTGCGAAATAATCTTCCGCCGCCACAGGTTTATCCTGCATGAGCAAGACAGCCCCTATATCATTCAAAACAAGCGCCTGTCCCTTACTGTCGTTTTCAGATTCAAAAAGCGCCAAAGCACTATTGTAGGATTCTATTGCCTGGTCAAATTGACCCATTTCAGTAAAAACAGCTCCCAGGTTCAACAAGGCCTTGGCTAGATTTTTCTTATCTCCCGAGTCCTTGTAAAGCTCGACCGACTCGGAAAGGGAATTCAGGGCATCTAAGTAATTTCCCGACGCCGAATAGATTATTCCCAGGTTACCGAGTGTCCTGGCTCTGGAGGTGGGGTCTTTTGATTGCCTGGCAAGAGCGAGGGCTTTTTTGTATGCCGACAAGGCGTCCTGGCGTCTTCCTGTGGCCCTGTACGCAGCACCCATGTTGTTCAGTGTGAGGACGGCTGCTTTAATATCATGGAAACCAAGCTGAAGATCAAGCGCCCGCTTGTAATGATCCAGGGCCTGATCATATCTGCCGGCCGCTGCAAGGGCGAGTCCCAGGTTAGCCTCGAAGACAGCAACAAGCCGCCGGTCACCTAGTTCTTGTGCAAGGAGAAGCCCTTCTTTCCACCTTGATATGGCCCTGTCGATTTCACCAGCCTGGTATGCATGCCTGCCTTGGTTGAAAAGCCCTTTTACCTTACGGGGTGAAGGTGTAGCGAATGCCGCGTCTGTCATTAAAAAGAAAAACAAGCAAACAGAAAAAACAAACAATGATTTCGGCTTTGATACAAGCTGCATCAGCGCCCCCTGAATCTGCTTAGATATTTCAAGGCAAAAAAAATTATTTTGAAAAGTCCGCCGGGCCGTTTCCATCCACTGGAGCTATTCAAGATAAACTGTGATTTGTCTGTTTGATTCGGGCTCCAGGCCGCACCATTACCCAAAGCGACATGCCTGCCCTGACCGCAGTATAATCAATGGTGAGAACGGCCCGGCCGGCTTATCAGGGACCGGATCTCACACCAAGGATAGTCAGAATCCCTACTGATTTGTGATAATCCTGACGCGCCTGTTTTTCCCGGAATACGGATTTGCAGGATCGAGTAAATCCGCTTCACCTTTGCCCACAATCCGTAACTTGGATGGATCTACCTTATGCACTTCCACGAGATATTTCTTAACTGCTTCCGCCCTCTTGCGGGAAAGCTCGAGATTGTAAGCAGCCGACCCCGAGGCGTCAGCGTGGCCCTCAAGAGTAAAGCTGTAGTTCTGCAGTTCGCCGGAATTCAAAGCCATGCCTATTATATCAAGATTGTGCTTCGTATCTTTTGTCAACTTATAGGAATCTTTTTCAAACTCCAGAACAACTGACACAATTTTGGGTTCAGGCGGTTCGGGCTTGTAGTTGATACCACGCAGCTTGATGTCCGGCTTGGGCTCGGGCTTCAACGCTTTAACCACCTCGTCGACGGTTACCTCTTTGTCCTTGTCAATAGTCAATTCACCGGCGATAATGCTCACAGAGGTAAAAGGGACCAGGATCATTGCAAAAAGAATGGCAGTGAAAAATTTTTTCATGGCGGCACCTCCTTTGCTTAATTGCAGGTTTGTGGGCTAAACGGCATGGTCCGGAATTATTTATTAAACATTATTAATCAAGAAAAAGATGATATGCAACTTTTTTCATTTTATTTCTGTATGAGCTGTACTGTTTCTGAAACCAGGAATTCTCATCTGCCGGACGGACAGCACGCAGGCAAAACCCCTTGATATGCTATCTATTTATCTGTATTAAATTATACAGTTTTCAAAAAATGTTTTTATCAATCCGCCTGTTTTCAATAAACGTACCACTGAATAAAAAGGAATTACTATGAACCTTTTGGCCTATGGTGCCCGCACCGACGTCGGAAAGATCCGTTCCCACAATGAAGACTGTTACCGTTGTGAACCGGAACTGGGCTTGTGGATTGTGGCAGACGGCATGGGCGGACATCAGGGCGGTGAGGTAGCAAGTGCTCTTGCCTCAGATATCATTGTACAAGGAATAAAAGAGGGCAAACCGCTGGTGAGGCCCATAAAAGAAGCACACAAGGCCATTCTTGAGGCAAGCAGCCGGGGCCAGGGCCCTCAGGGCATGGGAACCACCGTAGTCGCGGCGATCGTCAAAAACAACCACTACCAGATAGCCTGGGTCGGCGACTGCCGGGCATACATTTTCAACGAGGATGGTCTTGTTCAGATCACCCGTGATCATTCATATGTGCAATACCTCCTTGACCACGGTATAATCGAGAAAGACGAGGCTGAAAACCACGCACACCAGAACTTCATCATGCAAGCCCTTGGCGCGGTGGATGCGGACGATGTGGAGGTCGGATATATATCGGACCGGTTCTACCGGGGTGAGCAGATACTGCTGTGCAGTGATGGACTCAACAAGGAGGTTACAGACGAGCAGATCGCGGAAATCCTTCAAAAGGATATAAGCGAACAGGAAAAGACAGATATTCTTGTAGATATGGCGGTCGAAAACGGCGGAACCGACAACATAACCGTTGTCCTGATATCAGCGGCAAAAGACGCACCCATCAAAAGGCCGCTCCTTGCAAAGATAGAAAAGCGGATAAAAAAAATCTATTCTGGTATAATGAAGCTGTTCTGGAGATGACACGTATCCTTATCCCTTTCTCAACCTTTTGGCAAGCCGTCCTGCAGGTTTTCACAGCTTCTTGCATCACGCGCTGTATTCTCAGCCAGCTGCTGTTCTGTTGCCGCCTTTCATAAACAAGGACAAGATGCTTGAAGACCAGGTACGATAAACAGACCGGAAAGGGGCGAGGCGTACTAAGAGTACGTTGAGCCGCTTCCCGGCGAAGCGCAACGCAGCAGACGGACTTTTTACAAGTCCATCAGATTTGATGATCTCGTAAAAAAACGAAAAACGCTTTTTTACGAGACGGGGGAGGGCTTCCCCTCCCCCGCCATTTGAAATGAATTCAAATGGTTCCACCCCCACCCCCGGCCGGGGCTAAGCCGCCCTCGGCCGGATGATGGACTTTTTACAAGTCCATCAGATTTGACCTGTCTGCACAAAGCTCCTCAAGACAAGCCATGTCTTCACGTCGAATTTGAGGGCGGGGTCGTCCATTAGCATAGACGCTTCGTGCCGTGATAACATTATCGCCTCAATACGTTCAGAAGACTCATTGAAATCCGAAGATGGATTTCCCTGGCAATCGGCGTACACCATCACGACTGATTCATCTGTCATGCCAGATGAAGAATAGACAGGGGGGCTTACACGCCTGATACCGATCAATTCAAGACCAGTCTCCTCCAGCAGCTCCCTTCGGGCAGCCTGTTCCACAGCCTCGCCATGGTCTACAAGCCCAGCCGGGAAGCCCACCTGGTAGCATCCAAGGGGAATCCTGAACTCGCGTATAACCACCAGGGAAGCACTTGGAACATGGTAGGGTACTATAACAACGGCATCGGGGCGTTTGTAATCCATAGAGACGACCAGTGGAGGTGATTTCCGCGATACAACCTCCCAAGTCCTCTCATTTCCGAGCCGGTCAATATATTGTACGGCATACAAAAAAAGGCGTCTTCCCTTGTGGAGTATTCTGTGGCCGATTATGCGCATCACTACGAAAGGTATTTCTTTTTCAAGCCGTCCATCTCGGACCTTATGCTTTCCACAAGATCCTGGAGCATCCTCCTTGTGGCGCGGGCAACCGCCATGGCCTGGGCCTCGTGGAAGCGTTTATATATTTCTTCTATTTTTTCAACGATACGCTTGATATCCTCTTCACCGAACCCGGACAGATCAATGGGGGACTGCTCTATGAAGTCCCTGGGATTGAAGTCGTATTCCACCTTTTGCGCTGCCTTTGACTTCAACTCTTCTGTCGAGGGTAACTCGACTTCGCCGGATATGATATCTGCAAACCTCATGTCGATAATATCCCTTGCGCAATCCTTCGCCACTTCAAGGTAACGATGAAGGCAGCTCTTTTTGGAAAGATAACGGATTATCTGTGATTCCAAATCCTTTGGCATAAACATGGCAGCCCCCTTTAACAAGTTATGTTGTATGACAGCGATAGATTCATCCGAAGTGAAAACTGATGCAAAGATCCCCCCCACCCCTGAAACAATTTCATCCGAATTTTGATGATTTAACAAATAACATTGAAAATAAGGATTAGGCAATAATCTATTCAGTGTCGATTTCCCCAAACTTTTTGAATGATTTTGATCCATTCAAAAAACATCTTGATTTTACACAAAAAAATAAAAGTCTTTACAGGATTAAAAAACCGGCGACAACTAAAGCAAGGCTCTTGCTGTTTGTATCGTTATCACACCGGGAAATAATGCTGAGGGTCAGAATAGGTATAAAAGCGGTTTAATGATTTAGATTTAATAGATAGCTTGCCGCCCGACGAGCGCGCCCGGCACGATTCGAACGTGCGGCCTACGGATTCGAAGTCCGGCGCTCTATCCGCCTGAGCTACGGGCGCTTTTTTGAGATGGGGTGAGTGATGGGACTTGAACCCATGACCACCAGGGCCACAACCTGGTGCTCTGCCAACTGAGCTACACCCACCATATAAAAAATTTTATATAACCATGATCCTGTTAAATTGCAATATTTTTTTGATACTCTTTGGATGCTATTGGAAAAAACCAGGCTATTTTCTTTGGTGGGTGTATCAGAAGCATACTTGCCCAAACTCTTGTTGACCAGATGATGCCTTCTTGGTTATGAATCACCATTACGCGATATACCGTAAACCTGTGCCAAAATGAGGTTCAAATGAACGATTCGTCCCAAGAACAGAAAAAGCGGTTGAAACTCTTTGTTATAAGAATAGCTCTTTCGATTTTAATCGCTTTTGTATTATTGCGGTTATTCTTTCCGCAGCTTGGCTGGAAATATGTTGCCGTACTTGCCGCCTTCCTGTTAGCCGGGGCAAGTTTACGCGAGTATCTTTATGGAAGAAAACCCAACCAGGATGGAGGCGGGGATTGAAACGTCTTATCCTTGGAACAGCCGGACATATAGATCACGGCAAAACGACCCTTGTAAAGGCGCTTACAGGCACTGATACGGATAGACTCAAGGAGGAAAAAGAACGAGGCATAACCATAGACCTTGGATTTGCCTCCCTTGACCTCCCAAGCGGTCTTCACATCGGTATTGTAGATGTGCCCGGGCACGAACGCTTTGTCAAGAACATGGTTGCTGGTGCATCCGGCATCGACGTTGTCGCCCTTATCATCGCCGCAGACGAGGGGGTCATGCCACAGACGAGAGAACACTTGGATATCTGTACCTTGCTCGGGATACGGCATGGTTTTGTTGTCCTTACAAAGATAGATCTCGTTGATCAGGAATGGATTGAACTGGTCAAGGAGGATGTTGCTGAATTCATCACCGGGACCTTCCTTGAAGGCGCACCTGTGATTGGTGTTTCAGCGGTTACTGGCGAAGGATTGGATGAGCTTGTTGCAATTATTGACAGTTACTTCCAGAAAATTCCTCAACGATCGAGCCAGGGAATCTTCAGGCTCCCGGTGGACCGCGTCTTCACGATAAAAGGATTTGGTACGGTTGTTACCGGAACCCTTGTTTCAGGAAAAATAAGAACAGGCGAGACAATAACCGTCTATCCTTCCATGTTATCAACAAAAGTCAGGGGACTGCAGGTACACGACAGCCCTGTGGAAGAAGCCGGGGCTGGTCTGCGCACGGCAGTGAACATGCAGGGCATAGAAAAAAACGCGGTCTTCAGGGGGGATGTCCTGGGCAGACCAGGTACGCTTTTTCCAACATACATGATTGATGCGCGCCTGCATTACCTCAAGGAGAATGAAAAACCTTTGAAAAACAGAACCAGGGTAAGATTGCACATCGGCACCAGCCAGATCCCATCAAACGTTATTCTTCTTGATACGGAAGTACTGAACCCCGGAGAATCGGGGCTGGTTCAGCTAAGGTTGGATTCCCCGGCCGTCTGCATAAAAGAGGACCGATTTGTCATAAGAAGCATCTCCCCTGTGCGAACCCTGGGGGGTGGAACCGTGATAGACCCGCTGCCTGAAAAACACAAACGCTTCAAGGAAAAGACCAACAGTTTCCTTGCCGGGCTTGAAAAGGCCCAGCCCGCGCGTGCAATAGAGATCCTCCTCAAGAAGAACGGCCTTTCCCCGGTTACAGCCCCGCACCTGATGATCCGCGCCAATGTCAGCGGCCGGGAAGCTGACCGCATCCTGCAGGATCTCCGCTCGAACGGCACGATACTCCTGACTGACAGGACAAAAATGGCGTATATTCACAGGGATACATACGAGGCGTTCAAGGCGCGGGCAATAGAGGCTCTTTCTGTGTTTCACCAGGAGAATCCCCTTAAATCCGGAATCCCGAAAGGGGAATTGAAATCAAGACTCGAACTGGAGATAAACGACAGGCTTTTCAACTACCTGACAGACAGGATGCTCAATGAGGGAGCGATACATCAGACTGATGAAACGATTCATCTGCCCGGGCATAAGCCAGCTCTCGGAGATGAAAGCAAAATAGCTGACAAGATAACAAAAGTAATCGATCAGGGTGGGCTTTCTCCCCCAACCCTGAAAGAGCTCTCGACAATCACAGGCGAAAGTTCAGACAGGCTCAAGGAAATACTTATGCATCTTGTCAAGGAGGGAAGGATAATAAAGGTCAAGGACGGGCTCTTCTTTTCCGCGGCAGCCATTGAAAATCTCAAGGAAAGACTGGTCAGGCACCTGGAAAAGAACGGGGAGATTGACACCCCCAGCTTCAAGGACATGACTAAAACATCCCGGAAATACACAATACCATTGCTCGAATATTTTGATGCCGTTAATATAACACTTCGAGTAGGCGACGTGCGAAGGCTTAGAAAAAAGGGATGAGCATTTCCCGGCTGAAAGCCGGGATGCAACGAAGTGTGGCTGGCCAGGAATTACCCCTTTTAGCGCAACAAACAATGCGGCCACATATAAAACGGCAAGCAACAAAACTACAACTGAAAGATGGGTGAGATCATGGCAGACAAATCCTTCTGGCGATTTTTAACTCCAAGGGTCACGGGTGCGATCATCATTGCAGTGGCTATAATAACAGGCGCTAGGTATATAGCCATAAACTACCCTGCCTCCCCTGCGAGTGAAAACAGGCAGGAGAAAGCGGGACTCTCTGAAAAATCCGCAAGCCATGCCGAAAATATGGCTTCCAGGGGAAAACACGCAACCAGCAATCAGCCGGACGCACACAAGGAGATTCGGGAGACAAGAAGCACCTGGAAGCGGCGTCCGAGAGGGGTTGAATTCGTGGAGGCCCTGATCGCCCCGCTGGAATACGAGCTGAAAGACAGGTTCTGGGGATGGCGGCCCAATGATCTTATTCAATTCACGGATAATGTAAACGAAATGCAACTGGGTATTCTAGAAGCCACCCGGCGTGCAACCATAGTGCTGACCGAAAAAATCTCCAGGTCGGGTTCAGCCGAATCTCTGGACCCAAGCCTTGAACGGGCCATGAACGATCTCATGGTAAAACCAGAGGAATACTGGTTCCCGTCAGCCGAGACAAAATACCGGGAGGCAATAGATGAATTGAGGAATTATCAGAAACGCCTGAAGGAGAGAAACGCAAAATTCTATACGCGGTCTGACAACCTTATTCCCCTTTTAAAAACCTACATGGAACTCCTGGGAAGCTGTGACGACAACCTGGTGAAACTGAAAGAAGCAGATGGTTCGCCGGTTAGCACATTCACTGCTGACAACTATTTCTACTACGCCAAGGGCGTGGCCATCGCAGCCCTGTCGGTACTCGAGGCCGTGGAACGAGAATTTGAAAAAACCATCGACATCCGCAACGGGGCGGACCTGCTTCATCATGCTATAGAATCGTGCCGAATATCAGCCGAACTAAAGCCGTGGCTCTTTGTAACCGAGGCTGACAGAAACGGGATATTCGCAAACCACAGGGCCAATATGGCGGCGCATATCAGCCATGCCCGTTACTATCTTGAACGTCTCATAGAAGCGCTTTCCACCTGATTTATGGATATCAAGCGAATCTGAGCAGGTCCAGGACGACCGTTTCGTGGATCAGCATCCCTTCAGCCGTGAGGAAGAACCTGCCATTGGATACAACCCCATGCCCTGTCCCGGTCCACTTGCTCAGCCGCCTCCATATATGGGGTGCGCGAGACGGGAATCTCCGGCTGATCTCCGCCATATCAATTCCCCACATCACCCGTAATCCCAAATAGATCTCCTCGATTAGTTCCTGCTCGATTCCTATTTCCTCGGATTCACTGACAGGCCGGATGCCTTTGCCGGCCTTGTCTATGTATTCCGAAACCGATGCCGTGTTTGCCCACCTCCTGCGCCCGTCGAATGAGTGAGCCGAGGGCCCGAATCCAAAATACGGTATCCTTGCCCAGTACTTCAGGTTATGGCGGGAATAGGATGCCGGCCCCTTGGCATAATTCGATATCTCGTAATGCACAAAGCCTGAAGAGACAAGGACTCTATGGGATTTTATAAAAAATTCGGCCTGGGCGTCATCGGATAAAGGTTCGACTTCACCCCGGCAAACAGCCCTGCCCATGAGACTTTGCGCCGGTATTGAGAGCAAATAACATGAGATATGATCCACCCCGCATTCCAATGCCTTTTCAAGATCGGAGACAGCATCATCCACGCTCTGACCGGGAATCCCTGAAATAAGATCGAGCGCCACATGAGGGAATCCGGACTCAAGCATCAATGCTATACTTTTTTGGGCATCCATTGCCGAATGGATCCTGCCAAGCATTTTCAAGGTCTTGTCGGAAAACGACTGGACACCTGCCACTATCCTGTTGACACCGGCCATCCGGTATTCTGAAAGTCTGGCAGCTGTTATGGTGCCAGGATTCGCTTCGATGGTTATCTCGGCCTCGCTATCCAGCCCCAGATACCTTGAGGCAGCATCTATTATCCTTGCGATGTCACGGGCCTCGATAAGTGATGGAGTGCCGCCCCCGAAATAAAGGGTATTGCTTTCAACGACATCCCCCCCAGCGGTGCGCATTTCGCACATAAGCGCATTGATAAAGGCATCGATTTGTCCTGTATCCTCTATGGAATAAAAATCGCAATACGGGCACTTCCTGACACAAAAAGGAATATGCACGTAAATGCCGTATGGCTGTACTTTACGGGTGGAATTCTCCAGATCTGATCGGGACCTGCTCTTCATGAAGATGTCTTTATTATGTCAATGGACTTTTACGAGTCCATCAAATATAACGCCTCATCATATCATCAATAAAACGGTCGGCGTTCTCCGGTGTAATTCCATGATTACGGCATATTTCATCGATGGCATCAGCTGCCGACGGATCGAGCGCATCCTCAAGCCTCCTGAAATACCCGAGTCTCCTGCCGACCTGGTAGCGCATCCTTTTCTCCGGATCCATGGCAAAGAACCTGTCGATGATACAGATCATTCTCTCCTTGTCTTCCGGAAGCTTGCCCTCAATTTCTTCAAACAGGTTAAGAATATGATCACTCTTTACACGGCTGTTGATGCCATGCAGGTTTTCCAAAAACAGCCGTATTTCTTTCGCCGTCTCTGTATCGGATAATTTCTTGAACCTGCCTGACGCATACTCCTCGTAAAGCGGGGTGTTCCTGGGGATGGCAAGGCTCCTTATCCTGATGAAATCAGGATCAATCTGGTTCAGGGCATCGGCTGTCTGTAGCGCATGTTCATGCGACAGCTCCCTGCCCCCCAAGCCAGGCATCACGTACTCGGAAAGCTCTATCCCTGCCTTTTTCACCTTCTTGCCCGCCTTGATGTGCAAAGCCTTTGTTGCCCCTTTTTTCACCATAGCAAGAACCTTGTCTGATCCCGACTCCATTCCTATATGAATACGGTTTAATCCTGACCTCGCCATGGCAGCAAGATCATCGTCGGATATCCTTGCGACCGTATGAGAACGAGCATAAGACGTGATCCTGCTGACCCAGGGGAAACGCTTGCGTATATGTGCAAGGATGGCTACTAGATTTTCAGGTTTTATCACCAGGCTGTTTGCATCCTGTAAAAATACAGAGGTCATCCCCGAGGCATACCAGTGCAGCGCGGCCTGGAACGCCGCAAGCTCCCCGGGGGGCAGGGCCGATGCATACTTTTCGACCTCGGACCTTGACAGATTGCCTGCCTGATCTGCCATACCGCGAAGCGCTTCAATGTGCATCCAAACAGCATCTATGTCTCTTATCACATGCTCAACCGGCCTCAGAGAAAATTTTTCTCCTTTGTAGACGGGACAAAACGTGCACCTGTTCCAAGGGCAATTACGGGTCACCCTGACAAGAAGACTTTCCGCCTCGCTGGGCGGCCTTATGGGACCCTGTTCAAATCCACGGTATATCTTTTCCTGAGTATTTTTAGTCATGTTTTTTCTCCTGAGTACCTGATCTTTATTGTTGCCGGATAAAAACTTTCGTGGGTATATGATTTTTTTTGATTTTCACGAAAACCTGTGTATTTTACCCGACAAGGACAGCATACAAAACAAACATACAAAACAAATTTGATGGACTTGTAAAAACTCCATCAAATTTGAATGCAACAAAAAATTCATGCTCAATGCCGGATCTTGTTATATCGATCTTTTCACATATTTATGTAAATATATGCCAGAAAACAAAATAGGCAAGTCCGGAACTCGCATGATAAGCAGGACATCATAAATTTTACCGTGAAAACACCTACGAGGCCAGAGAGAAAGATGGCCTTGTTTTCATGCCCGGGGGTGATTGCAGCTTATCATGAAAGTTTATAAAAAATCTTATTACGGAAAAAGCTTGTTTCGGGGAAGGCAAGTTATTTCGTACCGTGCAATTCAGTTATAAATATTTAAGCACATATGCTTGGACTT
>CAYVIE010000002.1:22456-54512 GCA_964451355.1 uncultured Desulfobacteraceae bacterium | reverse complement strand
CAAAACAAAACGTAGGGGCGGGGTTTACCCCCGCCCGCTTCGGCCACTCATGCTGGCAATAACGATAATATTTAACCCGGAATATTTAACCCGGATGCACGTTGCGAGGCTGCATAAAGCAAGGCATGCTCAAAATATAACTGGAAAATCAGAAACTTGTTTAACTTCACCGACGTCGGTGAAGTTAAACAAGCATGTAAGAAAAACAGATGCGCAATAGTTAAACCTGGTTGAATGATAAACCTGCGTGAATGATAAGCAGGACATCATAAATTTTCATAAAAAAATTCATTACGGGAAAAGCTTGTTTTGGGGAAGGAAAATTATTTCGTACCGTGCAATTCAGTTATGAATATTTAAGCACATATGTTTAGTCAGGCAATAATCATGATCATTTCCAGGAGAGTTGAATGACGTGCAAGCCCGTTTATCCATTTGTGGCCATAGTGGGTCAGGAGAAGATGAAACTGGCCCTTTACCTGAATATTATCAATATGATGAAGGCGGCCAAGGCCCTGGCCGCCTTTGAAGGGAAAGACAGGGTTGAAATGAGTCACGTGGAAGCTGTCGCCGAACTTGCCCTCCCCCACAGGATGCGGCGCAGTCCCCTTATGGAGGCGGCAGACAACCTGGACAAAATCAGGGAAGCGAGGCGGAAAAAGGAATGAAACGAGCCGGGGAAAAGGATTTCATGGTCGAGGTGGAAGGCCTCAGGAAAAGCTTCGGCAGCCATATAGCCCTGGATGGTGTCTCGTTTCAGATCAGGCCTGGGGAAATATACAGTTATCTCGGCCCCAACGGTGCGGGCAAGACTACCACCATTCGTATCCTCACGGGACTTGCGCGCCGAGACAGCGGAGAGGTTCGATTGAATGGATATTCCATCGACGGCAATCCCTTGGAATACAAGTCTCAGTTCGGCCTGGTGCCGCAGCACACCAATCTGGACGTGGATCTTTCCGTGGAAGAGAACCTGGTAATACACGGAAAACTTTACGGAATGGCCATGAAAGAGATTTTGCGGCGTACCGGCAAGCTCCTGCAGGAGATGGATCTGGAGGACAAGCAAAAGACTACGGTCAAGAAGCTTTCCGGGGGCCAGAGACGGCGGCTGCTCATAGCAAGATCCCTTCTGCACCGGCCCAAGGTTCTTTTCATGGACGAGCCGAGCGTGGGGCTTGATCCCGCCATAAGGCGAAGTCTGTGGGGTATCATCAAGAAGATAAAGGAGGACGGTGCCACGGTTTTTCTCACAACCCATTACATAGAGGAAGCTGAATTTCTCGCCGACCGGGTGGCCTTTCTGGATGCCGGCAGGATCGTGGCCGAGGCAAGGTCTGCTGATCTCATGGCTGAAATCGGTTCCTGGGCCATTGATATCCTTCAGGAAAACCGCATTCAATCCTTTTATTTCAAAACCCGGCAGGAGGCCAACAGGTGGGCTGCTTTGCAGGAAAAGGAATTCACCTTGCGCCGTGTCAACCTGGAGGATGCGTTTCTTGCCAAGACAGGGAAAAAGGTCGGATGATACGTGGATGGTCTGCGGTCTATTACCGGGAAATGCTGATATTGCGGCGCCGGATTTTCAGGCTTATCAGCGCCTGGTCGGTCTCCCCGCTGCTCTATCTTGTAGCCTTCGGCTACGCAATGGGAAAAGGTATCACTATCCAGGGGCATACATATATTGAGTATCTGGTTCCAGGTCTTGCCGCCATGGCCAGTATGACCCAGGCCTTTGCCATAGGCAGCGAGATCAACATAGCCCGTTTTTACTGGCATATTTTCGAGGAGTTTCAGGCAGCGCCCATCAGTAATGTCGCTTATGTCATGGGCGAGGTGCTCGCCGGCATGACCCGCGCCTTTATTGCGGGCTGTGTGATCCTGGTGCTGGGGATCCCCTTTGGTGTTATCCTGTCGTACAACCTGTTGTTCTGGTCGGCCTTCTTGTTGAACAGTCTTGTTTTTTCATCCCTGGCCGTCATGTTCGCGATGCTGATCAAGTCACACGCAGACCAGGCAATGCTGACAAGTTTTGTTATTACACCCATGGCGTTTCTGGGTGGAACCTTCTTTCCCCTTGAGAATCTTCCGGGCTGGGCACAGGCAATCCTTTGCCACTTGCCCTTGACGCATGCGGCAGATGCGATCAGGACATCATCTTTTGGGCATGTGCCGGAAGCCGGTGACTATCTTATCCTTGCCTGCATGGGGGGGGTGGCTTTTGTTCTCGCTGTATCTGCGGTTGGAAGAGCCAGGGATTGAGTTTGAATAGTTTGTCCCTGGCTCCGATCTGATCAGCGCAGTCGCAGTTCGTGGTAAAAGACCGGCTGATTTATGCGCAATTGAGCAATGCCTGCAAAACCCTCCCTTGGCAGAGGAACGGGGGGATTCAGTATGACAGGGCCCCGGGCGTACGGGGAAACGGGATTACATCCCTGATGTTTTTTATGCCGGTCACCAGCATGACGAGCCTGTCGAATCCAAGGCCGTATCCGCTGTGGGGGACGCTTCCGTAACGCCTTGAATCGAGGTACCAGTCGTAGTCTTTTGGATCGATCCCGCATTCCTTCATCCTTGCGAGAAGAACGTCGTATCTCTCTTCCCTCTGGCTTCCGCCGACGATTTCGCCTATCCCCGGGACCAGGAGATCCATGGCGGCTACTGTCTGTTCATCGTTGTTTACGCGCATGTAGAAGGGTTTGATACTCTTTGGAAAGTCGTACACGAAAACCGGCCTTCCGTTGAAATACGAGACAAGGAACTGTTCGTGTTCGGATTGGAGATCGCATCCGAAAACCGGTTTGTATTCAAAGGATTCAGCCTTTGATTCAAGAATCTTTATGGCCTCTGCATATGGTATCCTTGCATAGGATCCAGACCTCATGGTTTCCAGTCGTTTTTCTAGATCCCTGTCCACGTATTTTGAAAAGAGGCTGATATCCCGGATGCATTCATCCAGAGCGGTGGAAACCAGGTGTTTTACAAGGTCTTCTGCCGCGTCCATGGCATTTTCCAGGTCGCAGAACGCCATTTCAGGTTCCACCATCCAGAATTCGGATGCGTGGCGCCTCGTGTTGGAATTTTCCGCCCTGAATGCCGGTCCGAATGTATATACATCGCCGAGGGCAAGAGCCAGCATCTCTGCTGCCAGCTGGCCTGAAACCGTCAGATTGGCCTTTCTTTTGAAAAGATCCTCGGAAAAAGGATCCTTCCGGGCGGCCACCAGCTCGGCTATCTGCTGTGGCTGCAGTTTGCTTGCCACAAACATTTCACCTGCGCCCTCACAGTCGCTTGCGGTCAGAATCGGGGTGTGAATGTATGTAAAGCCCTGCCGGCTGAAGTATTTGTGGGTTTCGATTGCAAGGAGGGATCTTATCCTGAATGCCGCACCGTACTTGTTCGTCCTCGCCCGCAGGTGGGCTATTGAACGCAGGAATTCATCGCTGTGGCGTTTCTTCTGCAAGGGATAGTCGTCAGGCGCGGCCTGGAAGACATGTACTGATTCTGCCTCCAGTTCCCAGCGTTGCCCTTTTCCAGGAGAGGGGCGTAATGAGCCTGTCACTTTTAATGATGAGCCTGTTTTGAGTTTCCTGATCTCACTGTAGTTGGACAGATCCGAGGTAGCGATGACCTGCAGGTTGGCAAGGCACGAGCCGTCATTAATTTCCAGAAAAGAGAAGCCTTTTGCGTCTCTTTTGGTTTTCAGCCACCCGCATACAACTATGCCGCTTCCCGGAGTTTCGGAGTTCAGGATGTTTTTTATTCTTTCCCGTTTCATGGTGCTCCCTGCTCTTTTGGCGGATTGGTTCCAGGTAAAAAATTTATCCCTTGACATAACTAAAATGATTAAA
This sequence comes from uncultured Desulfobacteraceae bacterium, assembly GCA_964451355.1. GTDB lineage: Bacteria > Desulfobacterota > Desulfobacteria > Desulfobacterales > Desulfosalsimonadaceae > CAYVIE01. Next base: position 50,661 of record CAYVIE010000002.1, on the reverse strand, counting down.
TAGAGTCAATCCCTTTAATTTCGATGGGGCTATTTTGGGTAGCTCACGGATAGGATGGGAAAGCTTGCAGTAAATCCAGGTCAGGGGCTTTTTGCCTCTGCCTGCCCGCTGGATTTCTATGGTATGATCGATTCGAAGAAAGACAGGTGGATAAGGGATTGGTTTGAAGCCGTGATAGCGACCTACCCGGCTGAATCAGCTTCTTTTTTCCGCGATACAAAAGACCAGTTCTCGAATCCGGTGGGTGCGACACTGCGCCGCGGGGTCAGGGAGATATTCGAAGTAGTGTCAGGCGATTCCTTTGATCCGGACAAGGCCAGGGAGGCTTTGCTGCCCGTGGTAAAGCTTCGGGCCGTTCAGGAATTCCCTCCGTCTGTTGCTATCGGTTTTCTTTTCGAGCTTCCCAGGATAATCGCCCGGGGCATGCGCAGAAACGACCATGAGACAAGGCGTTTCCTGGAACGTGTCTCCCGGAACCTGGAACAGGCTGTATTGATGGCTTTCGATATATACATGGACTGCAAAACAAAGGTTTTTGAACTCAAGGCCAGGCAGTCAAGGAATCAGGTGGGAAAACTTCTCGTAAAAAAAGGGCTTGTTGATGACCTGCCTGACATTGGTATACCGGTGATCACCTTGAAATCGAATCCGGATATCCCAAGGCGGTAGGACCGCTTCATGCGAATGATGCGGCGTGCAAAATTCTGTAAATCGGTAATGCCTGATAGTTAATGGAAGATATATAAAACTGGTTTCATTAACCGTAACCCGGGCGGAAAACCTTCTGCAGATAAGAAGTAGGTGAGAAAGGCTTTTTGCCCAGGAAAGCGAGGTGAGGCTCGATGAACACGGATTACTTGTTGTCCCTCTTTGCTGTGGTGTTTCTAGGCCTGATAGCCTATGCCGGGGTGGAGGCTGCGGGACTGCAAGTGCTGTTCGGGATAATTATTCCCTATGCAGCCTTGCTGTTGTTTCTGGTCGGCTTTTTCCGGAGGGTATGGGGATGGGCTGAATCGGCTGTTCCGTTTCGTATACCCACCACCGCAGGCCAGCAGAAGTCCCTTCCCTGGATCAAGTATTCATGGATTGAGAGTCCGTTTACTACATTGGGTGTTGTGGTAAGGATGGCCTTTGAGGTCCTGCTGTTCAGATCCCTTTTCAGGAACACCCGCGTCCAGATGGCTGAAAACGGGAAGATAGGTTATAAGTGGGTCCTGTGGCTCTGGCTCTTTGCTCTCATGTTTCATTATTCTTTTTTCGCCGTGGTGCTGCGGCACCTCAGGTTCTTTACCGAGCCGGTGCTTGGCCTTGTTACCTCCGTAGAGAAAATTGACGGTATCCTGCAGATCGGCTTGCCCGGCCTGTATATTTCGGGCCTGACTCTTCTCGCCGGTGCTGTATTCCTTCTGTTCAGGAGGATTTTCCTTCCCAAGGTCAGGTATATCTCACGCGCGGCCGATTATTTTCCGCTTTTCCTGGTTATTGGTATCGCCTTGACCGGCCTTATGATGCGTTATTTCACCAAGGTGGATGTGATCAAGGTCAAGGAGCTGACCATGGGGCTTGTCTCCTTGTCTCCGCACGTGCCTGACGGAATCGGCGGGCTCTTTTTCACCCACCTTTTTCTTGTTTGCCTGCTTGTAGCCTACATACCGTTTTCCAAGTTGATGCATATGGGTGGTGTCTTTTTGAGTCCAACAAGGAACCTGGCCAACAACAGCCGGGCAAAGAGACATGTCAACCCCTGGAACTACCCTGTAAAGGTTCACACTTACGAGGAATACGAGGAAGAGTTCCGGGAAAAGATGATAGAGGCAGGGTTGCCTGTTGAAAAGGAGTAGCCATGGCCGATATACCAAAACCTGAAGAATTATATGCCGGAATAGATCATACCATTCCGGAAAAAAACTGGGAGGATATTCCCCCTGATCTTTCCGAGGGAAAGTTCTGCTATCCCACGAAAAGGAAAAATCTGGAATATCTTGATCTGCCGACACCGACAAAGGATGAATGGTCTCCAGCAGACGAGGAATGGCCTCTTCCTGACAACTGGAAGGAGATAGTGCTGGAGGGATTCAGGGACCGGTTGAAGAAGTACCGCTCTCTGAAAGTATTCATGGATATATGCGTCCGCTGCGGCGCATGCGCTGACAAGTGCCATTTCTTCATCGGTACCGGTGATCCAAAGAACATGCCGGTGCTGCGGGCGGAACTGCTAAGATCGATCTACAGGAATGATTTTACAACAGCAGGCAAGATTCTGGGCAGGATAGCCGGTGCTCGTCCCCTGACGCCCCAGGTGATCAAGGAGTGGTTCTCCTATTTTTACCAGTGCACCGAGTGCAGGCGATGCTCCCTGTATTGTCCATACGGAATAGATACAGCGGAAATAACCATGATGGGCAGGGAGCTTTTAACCCTGCTTGGCCTCAACATAAACTGGATCCTCGAGCCTGCGGCAAACTGCTTCAGGACCGGTAACCACCTCGGTATTCAGCCCCATGCGTTCAAGGAGATGGTTGAATTCTTCTGTGATGATATCGAGGAGATAACCGGTATCAAGCTCAATCCGAGCTTCAACAGGAAAGGGGCCGAAATCCTGTTCATAACCCCTTCAGGAGACGTGTTTGCGGATCCCGGAACCTATACATTCATGGGATACCTGATGCTCTTCGAGCATATAGGGCTTGATTACACGCTGAGCACTTACGCCTCCGAAGGAGGGAATTTCGGCTTGTTCACCTCGGCTGAAATGATGAAGCGGCTCAATGCCAAGATGTATGCCGAGGCAAAGAGGCTCGGGGTGAAATGGATCCTTGGCGGCGAGTGCGGCCACATGTGGCGCGTGATTCATCAATACATGGATACCATGAACGGTCCGGCCGATTTCCTCGAAGTGCCTGTGAGCCCGATTACAGGAACCCGGTTTGATCAAGCGGCTTCAACAAAGATGGTGCATATTGCCGAGTTCACCGCTGACCTTATAAAGCACAACAAGCTCAAGCTCGATCCCAGCAGGAACGACAGGTACGTGGTGACATACCACGATTCATGCAACCCATCCAGGGCCATGGGCCTGTTTGAGGAACCCAGATACGTATTGAAGAATGTCTGCAATAATTTCTACGAGATGCCCGAGAACACTATCCGCGAGCAGACCTTCTGTTGCGGCAGCGGTTCCGGACTCAACACCGAGGAGATCATGGAGCTGAGGCTCAGGGGCGGACTTCCCAGGGCCAATGCCGTGAAATACGTCCATGATAAGTACGGCGTGAATATGCTGGCATGCATATGCGCCATCGACCGGGCGGCCCTGCCTCCGCTCATGGATTACTGGGTTCCGGGCGTCGAGGTTATAGGGCTTCACGAGCTTGTGGGCAACGCCCTTGTCATGGAGGGTGAGATCGAGCGGACCATGAATCTCCGCATGGAGCCCTTGAAAGACGAGACGGAGGAATGATTCTATGAACGACAAGGGGAAGATACTGGCAGGCCTGGTGATATTCATCGTTGTTCTGTTGTTTCCCTTCTGGTTCAATCTCTTGTTCGGCTCGGCCGAGGCGGCCAAGGCGCCGGAACCCGAGCTGACACAGAAAGCAAAGGCTGCAAAGCATTGCGTCGCGGATACTCAATTCATGCGCATGGATCATATGCAGCTTCTGGACCAATGGCGTGATACTGTGGTGCGCCAGGGGAAGCGTGAATACGTATCAGGGGCCGGCAAGGTATACATGGCAAGCCTTTCCAAGACATGCATGGACTGCCATTCAAACAAGGAGGAATTCTGCGACCGTTGCCATAATTACGCCTCGGTACGCCCTTATTGCTGGGATTGTCATACCTATCCTCAGAAGGAGAAGGAATAATGGATCGCAGCCGTAGAACCTTTCTGAAAATCGCCGGGATCTCGGCGCTGGGGCTTGGTGCCGGAACATTCGTGAGGGGTGTGTCCGCATCGGTCAAGGAGAGCAATACAGCCCCGGAATTCATAAAGACGCCCGAAGCGCTGTCAGCCAGGCGCTGGGGGCTTGTCATAGATACCCGGAAAATAACACCGGAGATAGTGGAGAAGATGATCGAGACATGCCACCATCTCCACAATGTGCCTGATCACGTGGCCAAATCGGGTGACAAGCGCCACGAGATCAAATGGATATGGGAAACTGAGTACCACAATGCTTTTCCAACCCAGGAGAGCGAGTTTCTGGCCGAAAGGCTTGCTGATCTGCCGATTCCGGTGTTGTGCAACCATTGCGACAATCCACCGTGCGTGAGGGCGTGTCCCACCCAGGCGACCTTCAAGCGGGAAGACGGAATCGTGATGATGGATTTCCATCGCTGCATAGGATGCCGTTTCTGCATGGCTGCATGCCCATTCGGTTCCAGAAGCTTCAATTTCGTTGATCCAAGACCGGCGATAGCAGACGAGAACAAGGAGTTCCCCACCCGGATGAAGGGTGTTGTCGAGAAATGCAATTTCTGTGCTGAGCGTCTTGCTGTGGGCAAGATGCCGGCATGTGTCGAGGTCTCGGAGGGAGCTCTTGTCTTTGGTGATCTTGACGATCCTGAATCAGAGATCAGGGCCCTGTTGAGGGAGAATTTCGCAATCCGCCGTAAGCCCGGTCTGGGAACATCACCTTCAGTATTCTACATAGTATGAGGTAATCATGCTGGAAAAAGCTCTGAAAGGAAGCAAGACCTACTGGTTATGGTTGTTAGTCCTGCTCGGAATCATCGGCATGGGGTTTGTAACATACCTCAAGCAGCTTGAGATAGGGCTTGGCATTACCGGAATGAGCAGGGATGTATCCTGGGGATTCTATATTGCCCAGTTCACCTTCCTGGTCGGGGTAGCCGCCTCAGCAGTGATGCTGGTTATCCCGTATTACCTGCATCACTACAAGGCTTTCGGCAGGATAACCGTGCTCGGCGAGTTTCTGGCCGTCTCATCGGTCATAATGTGCCTTCTTTTCATCATCGTTGACCTTGGCCAGCCCATGCGGTTATTCAATGTTTTGCTCTATCCGACCCCCCACTCAATGCTCTTTTGGGACATGATAGTCTTAAACGGCTATCTGCTCTTAAACATCGTGATCGGCTGGAATGTTCTGGACGCGGAGCGAAACGGCGTGCCCCCGGCGAAGTGGCTCAAGCCTCTCATATATTTATCAGTGCCTTGGGCCATCAGTATTCATACTGTAACCGCATTTCTTTACTGCGGTCTTCCTGGCAGAGGGTTCTGGCTTACAGCGATTCTTGCTCCCCGATTCCTTGCATCAGCATTTGCCGCTGGTCCTGCTTTTCTTATCATACTTGCCCTGATCGTCAGGAAATTTACAAATTTTGATCCGGGCAGGGAGCAGATACAGACCCTTGCAAAGATCGTTACATACGGGACCATCGCAAACCTGTTTTTCTTTTTGTGCGAGGTGTTTGTAGCGGTTTACAGCCAGATTCCGGAACATACGGCCCACCTCAAGTATCTGTTTTTCGGGTTGCACGGGCACGGTGTTCTTGTCCCGTGGATGTGGACGTCCATAGTTCTGGTGGTGTGCGCTATCATAATGTTGTTGTTCCCGGCAGTCCGGAAAAACGAGGCTGCTCTTGCTGTTGCATGCGTAATGGTGTTTGTCGGTATCTGGATCGACAAGGGCCTTGGAATGATTTCAGGCGGATTTGTTCCCAACCCTCTTCATGAGGTTCATGAATACGTGCCGACCATTCCCGAGATAATGATCACCATAGGTGTGTATGCGGCAGGCTTCCTTTTGCTGACTGTTCTTTACAAGGTTCTGATCGGGGTCAAGGAGGAGCTCGGCGAGTAAGCCTTTTTTATATAAAAGGCTTTTTATATATATTATTTTTTGATCGGGGTTTCTTTGCGGAAAAAGTTTTTGGCCGCAAAGGAACCCCGATTCGTATTGAATACGTATTGAATTGATTGGGTGGCGGTGTTTGAAAAAGAATACGATGTAAATCCCGGTTGCCGCGCCCTGGAAGAATAATATTGACAAATTGCGCACTTCAAATAATATAAACAGATTTTAACAATATAACCTTTTTAAGCGTTTTTTCGATGCTTAAAACATTATCGGTGTTTAAGACCGGTTTTGGTAATGAATCGAGGAGGAAATGAAATGTATGCGGTTGTCGCCACCGGTGGAAAACAATACCGGGTCTCTCCAGGGGACCTGTTGCGTATTGAGAGGCTCCCGGGCGAGGTAGGAGATACTGTCACGTTTGACAAGGTGCTTATGGTGTCAGACGAGGAAACCCAGGAATTCGGCCGTCCCCTCGTCGAGGACGCCAGGGTGATAGGAAGGATCGTTGCCCAGGGGCGGGCGAAGAAGATCATAGTCTTCAAGTATAAGCGCAGGAAGCGTTACCGCAGGAAACGCGGTCATCGCCAGTACTTTACAGCTGTGAAGATTGAAGAAATAACCAGGGAAAAAGAATCCCCTACAGCTTCTGAGTGAGGTGATATAATGGCACATAAAAAAGCAGGCGGAAGCTCAAAGAACGGCAGGGACAGCAAAGGGCAGCGCCGGGGCGTAAAGCGCTACGGCGGTCAGAGGGTCCGTGCAGGAAATATACTCGTGCGGCAGCTTGGAACCCGTATCCACCCCGGCCAGAACGTGGGGATGGGCAAGGATTACACCCTCTTTGCAAAGATTGATGGAATCGTCGTCTACGAGAGGTTGGGCAGGTCCCGTAAAAAAGTGAGCGTTTATGCAGCGTGAAATTCATAGATGAAGCGGTGATTCATGTAACCGCCGGTCATGGTGGCCGGGGGTGCGTCAGCTTCAGGCGTGAAAAATTCATCCCCAGGGGAGGCCCCGACGGAGGAGACGGGGGTAAAGGCGGTGATGTATGGATTTTACCCACCCTCCGGAGGCGTACTCTCTTGCAGTACAGGTACAAGCGCCGGTTTGCCGCGGCAAACGGCTCTCATGGAAGGGGAAAGCAGCAGGCAGGCAAAAGCGGCAAGGACCTTGTCCTCGAGGTCCCTGTGGGAACAATTATATACAACGATAACACCGGTGAGATCATCGCCGATTGTCTTTACCCCGAAAAACCGGTTCTTGTTGCCAGAGGCGGAAGAGGGGGGCGGGGTAACATGCATTTTACCAGCTCCACCAACAGGGCCCCCCGTTTTGCCCAGCCCGGTGAGCCTGGCGAGTCCGTAAGCCTGCGTCTAGAGCTGAAGCTTCTTGCAGATGTCGGTATCATAGGCTTTCCCAATGCAGGAAAATCCCTCTTGCTCAGCAAGGTTTCAGCAGCCAGGCCGAAGGTTGCTGATTATCCCTTCACAACTCTTGCGCCTGTTTTAGGAGTTGTAAAGCTTCCGGACAGGGAACCTTTCGTGATAGCGGATATCCCCGGATTGATAGAAGGGGCGCATCAGGGTGCTGGCCTTGGAACAAGATTTTTGAAACATATCGAGCGCACGCGCGTACTCCTGCACGTGATCGACTCTGCCTCCATAGATATAAACGATCCCTTATCGCGCTACAAAGCCATCATATCCGAGCTTGCCGGTTTCGATCCCGGTCTTGCCGAAAAAAAACAGATCATAGCCTTGAACAAGATAGATCTTCCCGGGGCCTCCTCAGGCGCAGAGGCATTCATAGAGGCTTATACAAAGAAATATAAAGATTCCGGTGGTGAAAAGAGAATCTTTACCATATCCGCGTTGACCGGTGAGGGTGTTTCAGCGCTTATGGAGGCGGTTCATGCTGAGCTTTGATAACTCCTTTGATCGATCACCTGGCATTGACCGGAAGCAGTATTTCGACCGGGCCTCAAGGGTTGTCATCAAGGTGGGAAGCAATGTCTTGACAAAGACAGACGGCCTTGATCATGAAATCATAAGGTCACTGAGCGCACAGATAGCCGGCCTCATCAAATCCGGCCGCGAGGTGATCCTCGTGTCATCGGGAGCGATGGCTGCGGGGCAGAAGAAGCTGGGTCTCGAGAAAAGGCCGGCTGAGATACCGGGCCGGCAGGCGATTGCGGCAGTGGGCCAGGCGAGGCTGATGCTTGCCTATGAATCAGCTTTTGCCGTGTTTGACCGGCTGGTGGCCCAGGTTTTGCTCACAGGCGATGACCTTACAGCAAGCCGCCGCAGGTATCTCAATGCAAGAAACACCATATCCACCCTCTTGTCCTGGGGGGTTTTGCCGATCGTCAATGAGAATGACACGGTCTCAGTGGAGGAGATAAGATTCGGGGATAACGACAACCTTTCAGCTATGATCACGCTGATGATGAACGCTGATATACTTGTAAACCTGACCGACATTGACGGGCTCTACACCTCGGATCCCAGGAAAAATCCTGATGCACAGAGGATTCCCGTGATAGAGCGGATTACAAAGAAGCTCGAAAGGATAGCCAGCGGCATACCCGGGGCGCTGGGTACAGGCGGAATGGTGACCAAGATCAGGGCGGCCCGCAAAGTGGTTTCAGCAGGAGTGCCAATGGTGATAGCCGACGGATCCATGCCTGATATTATTCCACGCCTTTTTGAGGGAGGTGATCTCGGGACCTTTTTCGTACCATTTGAAACAAAAATTTCCAACCGGAAGTGCTGGATAGGCTATACCCTGAAGCCCAGGGGCAGAGTAAGGATAGATTCCGGAGCGGCATCCGCCCTGGTGGAAAAGGGTAAAAGCCTGCTTCCCTCCGGGATAGTTGCTGTTGAGGGTGAGTTCGGCAAGGGGGCTTCAGTGGTTGTGGTTGATACGGATGGCAACGAGGTCGCAGCAGGGCTTGTTAATTACGGTTCCGCTGAGATCAGGAAAATCATGGGTTCCAGGACGAGCGAAATCGCTGCAAAGCTCGGAGAAAAGCCATATGATGAAGTGATTCACAGGAATAACATGGTTGTCTTTGACCAGTGCCGTGCGGAATGACACGGCCGGGATTGCCGGACGAAACCGCAGGTTCCGGCCGGGCGGTTTTCGGGATAAGATTAAGATATACGGGTTTGATAAGAAAGAGTCTTTGATTCAAAGCCATTATAACTGTAATAATAAAACAATAATTTTGTCGTGAAAACACCTCCGAGGCCGGGGAGGAAAACGGCCCTGTTTTCATCCCCGGGGGTGATTCCAGCTAATCATGAAAGTATACAATGGAGGGTCTGGGAGTGGAGATCGAAAAAATAGTTCAGCAGATTTCCATGGATGCAAGGATGGCTGCAAGGGAGGTCGCAAAGCGTTCTTCCGTGGAAAAGGATGCGGCCCTGTCCGGGATCGCCCGAATGCTTCTTGAGCAGAAGGAGATGATTCAAGAAGAGAACAAGAAGGACCTGGAAGCAGCCAGGGAAAAAGGGCTGAGCCCGGCGATGATCGATAGGCTGACCATCAGTGACCGTGTGATAGACTCGATGGTCCAGGGAATAAATGACATAATCAAGCTTGAAGACCCGGTCGGCTCCCAGGAGCGGACATGGATTCGTCCCAACGGGCTTGCGGTTTCGAGGATGCGCATACCCCTGGGTGTTATTGGCATCATTTATGAATCCAGGCCGAATGTTACGGTAGATGCTGCCGTCCTTTGCATCAAGTCTGGCAATGCGGTGATACTAAGGGGCGGATCCGAGGCGTTCCATTCCAATCGTGTCCTGGCGCGGATAATTGCTGCGGCGTTATCTGAAAACGGCTTCCCTGAAAAGGCTGTACAGGTGGTTCCTGTAAGGGAGAGGGAGGCTGTATTGCACCTTTTGGCCCAGGAAGAGTACGTAGATCTTATTATTCCCCGGGGCGGTGAAGGGCTGATCAGGTTTGTAACGGAAAATTCGAGGATTCCGGTGTTAAAGCATTACAAGGGGGTCTGCCATGTCTATGTGGACAAGGGAGCGGATCTCGGGATGGCATACGATATATGCTTTAATTCCAAGGTACAGCGGCCAGGTGTGTGCAACGCCATGGAGACACTCCTTGTGCACGAGGATATTGCTCCTGCTTTCCTGCCCCAAATGGCAAAGCGTTTCCAGGATGCGGGAGTTGTTCTTCGGGGCTGTCCTGAGACTTTGAAGCTGGGGATTGATGCCGAACCGGCTACGGAAGAAGACTGGCCCGCGGAATACCTCGACCTGGTCCTGGCCGTGCGCATTGTACCCGACATGGATGAGGCCATGGCGCATATAGCAAAGTACGGGTCCATGCATACGGAAGCTATTGTCACGTCGGATTACGCCAGGGCTGAGCGTTTCTTGAGGGAGGTTGAGTCATCGGTTGTTCTCGTGAACGCATCGACACGTTTCAACGACGGCGGCCAGCTGGGCCTTGGTGCTGAAATGGGAATAAGCACCTCCAAGCTTCATGCCTTCGGGCCCATGGGCCTGAAGGAGCTGACAACAACCAAGTTCATTGTCAGGGGATCAGGCCAGGTGCGAACCTGATGGCTGTTTTAACGGGTATCCAGACAGGGGGATCGGTTGGCGAGGATCGGTCTTTTCGGAGGTACGTTTAACCCCGTACACATGGGGCACCTGAGGGTTGCCCAGGAGGTTTGTGAAGGGTTTGCCCTGGATAAGGTTATTTTTATTCCAGCAGCAATTCCTCCCCATAAGGATCCTGCCATTGTAGCGCCTCCTGTGGACCGCTGCGAGATGCTCAACCGCGCTACCGCGGATAATCCCTGGTTTGAAGTCTCCCTGGTGGAGCTCGAAAGGGAAGGGCCATCCTACACCATTGACACGGCCCGCTTTTTTTTTGAAAGCCGGCCCGGAGCGGAGTTTTTTTTGATCATGGGGATTGACGCTTTCCTGGAGCTCCATACATGGAAAGACTACAGGGATCTTTCGCAAATGATGCCCATAATAGTCATGGACAGGCCGGTTCCCGGGAAAACCACGCGAGAGACAAGGGGAATCCTCGGTTCTTACATAGCAAGGTTCCTTGACAAGGGTTACACTTATTCGAATGAACAATACGGGTTCGTTCATCCATCAAGGCCGGCCGTATCGGTTTTCCACGTGACCCTGCTCGATATTTCAGCAACAGGCATAAGGAGCAGAATAAAGGAACAAAGATCGATACGATACCTTGTTCCCGATCCGGTTAATGCATATATTGAGGAGAAACAACTATATCGATGAAAAAACAGAGGTTCGACCCGGAATTGGCGAAGTTTCTGGAGGCCACTCTTGCAAAGAAGCCTGTGGACCCTGTGGTTCTGGACCTGCGCGGAATAAGTGATATTGCAGATTATTTTCTTATATGCAGCGGGAAATCCCATCGCCAGGTGACAGCCATTGCCGAGCACATAGAATTTACCCTGGGCAGGGAAAGGATCAGGCCTCTGGGAACCGAAGGGATACGTGAAGGTCATTGGGCCTTGCTCGATTATGGAAATGTGGTGATTCATGTTTTTCTTGAAGACGTCCGTCTCTTTTATGACCTGGAGGGGCTTTGGGCGGAGGCTGAAAGGATCGATATCAGAAGCCTTGCCGGTGAGGCCGGAATAGTGAAAGGAGATCAGAATGGGTGATATTCCAAAAAAAAGGTGCCTCCTTGTCATACTGGACGGATGGGGCATAGGAGAGGCCTGTGACGGGAACGCGGTAATGAAGGCATGTACCCCCTTCATGGACGAGATAATTGACAGGTATCCATCCACGCACCTTGCATGCTGCGGCGAAGCCGTGGGACTTCCAGATGGCGTAATGGGTAATTCCGAGGTCGGGCATTTGAACATAGGCGCAGGCAGGATTGTATACCAGGTTCTTCTCCGTATCGACAAGGCCATTGCGGATGGTTCATTTTTTGAAAATCCTGCTCTTGCAGATGCCATGGACAGGGTCAAGGATGCCGGCGGGGCATTGCATCTTATGGGCCTGGTTTCTGACGCAGGGGTGCACAGCCAGCTTTCCCATCTTTATGCCTTGCTGGAGATGGCTGCAAAGCGCGGGTTGCCCAAGGTCTTTGTGCACGTCATAACGGATGGCAGGGATACGCCTCCGGACAGCGGCGCAGGGTATGTGCAGCAGCTAAACAGTTTCCTGGAGCGGAACAAAACCGGCGCGATTGCCAGTATCTGCGGCAGGTATTACGCAATGGACAGGGATACCCGCTGGGACAGGACGGAAAAGGCATTCCTTTTGTATACCCGGGGGATGGGGCGGAGGGCCTCCGATCCCGTTGATGCGGTGAAGCAGGCATACCAGGCGGGTGAAACCGACGAGTTCATCAAGCCGGTCTGCATGGTTGGCAAAAACGATGAGCCCGTGGGCGTGGTCAAGGATGGTGACGGCATAATCTTTTTCAATTTCAGGCCTGACAGGGCGAGGCAGATAACCAGGGCTTTTACTGAAAAAGGCTTCGACAAGTTCGATGTAAGCTTCCGGCCCCGGCTTTCAGCATACGTTTGTATGGCGCAGTACGATGAATCTTTCGGCCTTCCCGTTGCGTTCCCTCCCGTGCACCTGGTAAATATCCTGGGCGAGGTTATATCAAAACACGGCCTTTTGCAGATGAGGCTTGCCGAAACAGAGAAATACGCCCATGTGACCTATTTTTTCAACGGGGGCGAGGAAACACCCTTTCCCGGAGAAGACAGGAAGTTGATTCCTTCCCCCCGGGAAGTGGGAACCTATGACAAGAAGCCCGAGATGAGCGCTTTTGCGGTCGCCAGGGAGGCTGTGTCCAGGCTTTCTTCCGAAAAGTACGATCTCGTGGTTGTAAATTTTGCAAACCTTGACATGGTGGGCCATACCGGAGTCTTTGAAGCGGCTGTGGCGGCGTGCGAGGTCGTGGACAAGTGCCTGTCCGAGGTGGTTTTATGCGCCATGGAGCATGGATACTCGGTATTTGTAACAGCTGACCACGGCAATGCCGAGAAGATGAAGGAGCCTGACGGTTCGCCCCACACGGCGCATACATTGAACCCGGTTCCGTTCATCTGGGTGGATCAGGATGCAGGAAACAGCAAGCTGGAGCCCGGCGTGCTCGGTGATATTGCGCCGACACTGCTGCATGTCATGGGGATCCCTCAGCCTGCCGAGATGACCGGTAATTCACTGGTTCAGGGCGGGTGAAACCACTTAAGCCGTTGACGGTATTTTCAGCTGAATTGAGCCGTTTTCCCTAAAACCGGGTTTTTCAGCAATTTGTTATTTTCCTGTTGTGTGCGGCCCGGCCCGCTCAAAAGCTGTGCATGGTATTTATTGCTATAAAAGGAACACCCTGTGGATAATGAGACTATCATCGATTACATAACCGGAAAAAGGCTGCCCAATGTTGGTTCCGAGGCTAACAGACAGGCGGTGGAACGTTTCCTGGTCGAGAAACTGGGTTACAGCAAGAATGACATCGCTGTAAACTACCCGGTCTCTGTGGAAAGCCGGGGGAGTACATATAGTTCAAGGATCGATCTTGTGGTCTTCGTGGAAGAGAGTCCTGTTATGGTGGTTTTGTGCGCGGCGGGATCGCTCGATTCATGGTCACGCCAAATCATCTCGGCTGCAAGGATCGCTTTTGACTACGTGGTCCCGCTGGCGGTGGTGTCAGACGGCGCCAGCGCCCTGGGATTCGATTCATGGACCCGGAAACGTATATTTTCCAGTATGGATTCCATGCCAGGTCCCGGCATGGCATACAAGATCCTTTCTGATGCCGGGAAAAGAAAGCTCGATGAGGATAAGGCAAAGAAAGAAAGGATAATTTTTACATCCTATGATTCCATGCGGGTAAATCTGGCCTGAGTATGAGGAAAAGCCCCAACGAGCAAGGAGAAACATATGCCGGCCGGTGAATCCGCAGCCATAAAGGCTGCGGTTGAATTCCTGTATGTCTTGAATGCGGCGGTGACCAATATCCGCCTGTATCCTCCCACTAGCGCCATTATCAGGACGTCTGTGGAAAGACTGCACAATACCCTTCAGAAAGCTTTGTCCGTTGTCCCCTACCTTGAATTCGCCGAATCAGAGCGGACCCTTCTGGTCCTGGGTGAACCTTTGCCTGAAAAGGAGCAGCAGCGCCCCCAGATCAGATCTTTTTTGGAGTTGATGCTTGATTTCGGGATCAAGACCATCACAATTGAAAAAGGGGTGTCAGTAAGGGAGATAAGCGCTTTCTTGCAGCTTTTTGCAAAAACCCCTGGCGAAGTCGATGTCCAGGGCGGTATTTCAGCATATCTCAAGGGATGCGGGGTAGAGCATATCAGGATAGATGAAAAGATTTACGTGGAGGTCGATTCCGAGCATACCATAACTCCGGGCATGGGACTGTCAGATGAGGAGATAGCAAGGATCCTCCTGGGGAACGGCCCTGTCACCGAGGAAACCATAGACAGGGTCAGGGAGATGGCTCAGGATCCGGAATGGCTTGGTAGGATATTGCAGCAAGGGGTTCAACGCGTACTGGAGGAGGCGGGCGGTACTGCGAAAACCGAATTTTCAAAAACATTCATGGAGATGTTAAGCACCCTGGACGGGTTTTCCGAGTATGATAAAGAGGAGCTGGCACGTTATATAGTCACTTCCATGGCTGATATGGATGATGCCACCTTGGCCGCGGTTCTCGCCCAGAATCTTGATGTCGTGTTCGGAGAGGACTTCATAAGAAATTTTGCAAAGGAGTTATCGCCGGAAAGGTTTGCAAGGCTTTTTTCACGTATCAGGGAGATGGTCGAAGCATCGGGCGAATCCGGATTTTCAGAGGAAGAGAAAGCGGCTATCAACAAGATGTATGATCTGCTCAAGGAAACGCCCCAGGGAAGGAGTATACTTGAAGAAAATCCGGCTCAAGGAGATGCCGGGAAAATTGGCAAACAGGAAATGGATCCCATTGAGCGGGCGAAGGTCCTGAAGGATGCCGTGAACAAGCTCGTTTCAGGCGATACCGCGCCTCTTTTCGACAGTGTCGTTGTAGAATCTCTCCCTGCAACGGTTGTGAACCTGGCTTCCAGGGGAAAGAACAAAAGCGCCGACATTATTATAGAAAAACTTTCAGAGGCCCTTATAGATCCTGACCCGGAGGTTCGCAAGGCAGGAGCCAGGATCCTGGCGGCCATGGAGGAAGGATTTACCTCCACAGGGCTTGATGACAAGCAGGTGGAGGTGGCGAAGAAGCTCGCCGACTGGATCAAGTTCGAAAGCGCTATTTCATCGGAATATGAACATATAACCCAGACACTGGAAAAGACGGCGAGGGATTTAATAAGGAAGGACAAAAAAGGCGACGCCGCAGACATCCTTGATGCTTATCATATGATCACTATGGGGAATCTCAGCAAGGATGAGGCGATTCAAGCGCTTGCTCTAAATATGTTGCAAAATATATCCACCGAGGATATTTTAGATTTGCTGTTGAAAGAGCAGGGCAAAAGAAGTCCTGAAAAGACCAAGGACGACCTCCGGTGTCTCGTTATACTTGGAACTACTGCCGTTGAGAGGTTGCTAGACAGGCTCCTTGAAAGTCACAGCATGTCGGAACGAAACCGGATAATACAGGCGTTGACCCAGGTGGGCAAGCCGGTTCTCGGGCCGGTAAAAGAAAGGCTGCGCCAAGGAGGCCCGTGGTATTACATCAGAAATCTGGTCATGCTTCTCGGGCGTATAGGAGACGAGTCGGTTCTTCCTGATGCTGCAAACTGCCTGGGGCACAAGGATTACCGGGTCCAGCGGGAGGCGGTCAAGGCGATTCAGGCTCTGGACGGTAAAGAAGCGTGTCGTATCCTATGTGACGCCTTGGGAAATATTGATTCACGTATAATGGATTATGTGGTTACTGTCCTTGGTGTGATGGGGTGCAAAGAAGCTGTCCCCATGTTGATAGAAATGCTTGAATCAAGGACATACGGGCGCACCAAAGAGGAGAGAGAAAAAATTCAGGAAAAGATATGCGAAGCCTTGGGGCGCATGCAATACCGGCCTGCAATACCCAACCTGGAAAAGATAGTGAGAAGCAAGGGCTTTTTCGGGCTTGCCCGTTATCCTGAAAGGATAAGGACAGCGGCGGCAAAGGCTTTGTCCCAGATCAAGAAAGCAGCTGCTGCAGGCTAAGCTGATACGGTACTGGATCCATGATGTTCATCCATGTGCTGGAAGACGATGCAGATGCCGGATTAATTATTAGCGGAAGCAATACTAGTCTTTTATTACGCTAAAATCTACTTATTACTGGTATAGTTATACTAAAATATATCATTTTTCGTCAGGGATTCGGTTTTATCAGTGATCAGGGCTTGTCTCCCGGCGTAGCGGCCGGGTAAAGCATAGGCTTTTATTCTGGCATGTTGAATTCCATGGAAATAACGTCCGGATAAGGGAGGTTCAAGTGAGTGATGATCGGAGCATACCTGGAAAAGCCGAGGTTGAAAGGCTCGTTGCCGAAGGCAGAAAGGACGAAGCCCTCAAGCTTATCATGTCACTGATTGAGCAACATGCCTCGCAACGCCGTTTTGCCGAAGCTGAAGCTCTGCATGAAAAGATATATGACATAGATCCCATGGCATTGTCCGAGATTGTGCGTGCCGCTGAGATAATCGACTCGGCAAAGAGCGAGAGCGTCGACGCCAAGCATATGGAGATATGGTCAGACCTTTATAAGAACCTTGATCCCACTGAATCTAATGCCCTTTATTATTCAATGCAGCAGCAGGAGTTCCATGCGGGAGACAATATAATACGGCAGGGGGAGATAGATAACCGCCTTTTTTTTATTAACAGGGGAGAGGTGAAGGCGGTTTTTGCAAAGGACGGCAAGGAATCTCTTATAAGGAGTCTTGGAACAGGAGATATATTCGGTGTTGACCAGTTTTTTTCAGCGACAGTCGCAACCTTGAGCCTTGTAGCCCAGACAGAGGTCAAGGTTTCATACCTTGAGAGCGAGGTTCTGAAAAGATGGAAAGTCGATGCGCCTGCTCTAGAGGCAAAACTGTATTCTTTTTGTTCCAGGAAAGACCGGCTGAAAAAAGATATGCTTGCCAAGAATGTTGACAGGCGGGTCCATAAAAGGGTTCCTGTCTTCGGCAGGGTTATCTTCAGCCTGATAGATTCATCCGGCAAGCCCATGGGTAAGCGTTACCAGGGGGAGATAGCCGACTTGTCTGCCGGAGGTCTGTCTTTTTTGATAAAGACATCAAAACCAGAGTCAGCCCGCATGTTACTTGGAAGGCGCCTTTTTGTGGAGTTCGAGGTCTCATTGAAAGGAGGGGCCAAAAAAACGATAAAGGCTCCGATGCAGGTGATAGCGGTTCAGGCACAAGCGTTTGATGATTACTCGATTCATTTGAAAAGCGATAAAATCCTTGCGGAATCAGTTATAAACAAGGTTATTCCCGCCAGGCCCGGAACATCTGCCCAGTAAACCCCGGTTTATATTTTATACCCGGTTTATATTTTATATATGACGGCTTCGTAAAAAGTCCGTCTGCCGCGTTGCGCTTCGCCGGAAAGCGGCGAGCCGTACTTTTAGTACGGCTCGCCTTTTCCGGCTCGCGACGCCTTGCATACTGAGCTTTTTACAAAGCCGTTGCAGGTATTTTCAACAGGGGTGGATTATTTTTTCAGTATAAAACTTACGACTTTTACCGTGAAAACACCTCAGAGGCCGGGGAGAAATAAAGACCTCTTTTCATGCCCGGGGGCGATTGCCACTAATCATGAAAGTTTATAAGTCCATCATCAATGTTGCGCCGGATATCATGCGCCTGTGACATCACGGCCGCAGTGCTTGCATATCTTTGCCCTCTTTTTTATTATTTCCGCGCAAAAAGGGCATTCACGGGTGAAGTTCCGTTTATGAATCTTTCGTACGGCTTCATCAACTTTTTCCTGGAGGAGGGAATTTCCGAATTTATGGTTCATCATTCTTTCAGCAGCTTCAACTCCTGCTAAATCTCCCGCCATTTCTGCAGCCTTCAGTCTCACCCTGGTCGGTTCGGAGGGATCCAGCAAGATCTGCACAATCGTAACATCGTCTTTGTTTACCCAGCATTCGGCAAGGGCTGAAAAACCGCGTTTGATGGCTTCTTTTAGTTTTTCCTGCTGCGCAAGTACCATATCGTTTATTATCTGCCCCTTTCCTCCCATTGGCGAGAAGACGGGCATCAGCTCGAAATCACCGCCCCTGGGGCTTTTTATGCACCTGTAAGAAGCCTTGTGGGAATAATTATCCATGATTTCGTTCCATCCATTTACAAAGAGAGGGCACTCGTCGTTAAAGCATACATAGAGATATGGAGAATCCCAGCCTAGACCGTCTGAAAAGGTAAAAGGCGGAACTTCCCATATGTCCATCTCCTTTCCGCAATGCGGGCATAACGGTTTTTGCTGGGTTATCATCCTTTCAAGTACGTCTTGCTTTGTTTCCATATTTTTTATCTCCTTGACATTCCAAAAAAATATAAGATGTTAGGTTAAACCAGCGGCAGGCCTGACAGAAAATGGGCATGGCAGACTTTCAGATTACGAATATTTTGGTTGGACTGGATTTATTGTGATCCTGAGCCTGCTTGGTTTTGAGCCGGAGGCCGGCTCATGCAGTCTTGGTTCTATTCCCCTGGTTTTTCAGTATCAGGCTCTTCAAGTATATCGTCCAGCTGTACGTCGTCTTGTTCGGTTTCACCATCGGGTTCGGGTTTTGCAACCAGTTCTATATCGTCAAATAAAAGTTCGGCGGATGTTTCAGGCGGGTTATCGGTTGATGAATAAAGGTCCATAACCTTTTTTGCTATCTCGGCGGCGTAGGTGGAGATAGGATAAAGATTTGGTGTTCTTATGGTGTCTATGACAGCCTGCAGGCCTTGTGAAACCGCTTTTTCAATGGTTTCCCTCGGGTATGTCTCTTCGCAAACCAGAGTGAATATCTCCTTGCTCAACTCGGCATACTCCTGGATTACAAGAACTCCTTTTTCATCGTTCCTGACTACGCTATATTTCTGTTTCATGACGCACTCCTGTTTCATTTATGTTTTAATTTCAGCTTTGTTTGTTACGGTATCGATTTCAAGAATAATGTTTATAAACTTTAATTTACTATCATAAAAAGTAATTAAAAATAAGGTAAAAATTTGGTGCGGGGTTTTACTGATCCGGAGATGGACAGGTTGCTTACCTTGCAAACTTGAAAACTTCCTGCAAGCCTTCTATCACCATTTCAGTTCCGATTACCGCAATGATGAGGCCCATCAGGCGGGTAATCACGCCCAGCGCACTGGCCCCCAGATATGTGACAAACTTTTCGCCGAAGACGAAAAGAAGATATGTGATTATGCACATAACGGCAAATACAGTGATAGTTATGGCGACCCCTGCAAGTCCGCCGCTTGCGGAAAAGTTCATGGCTGTGGCAATGGTTCCCGGCCCTGCAAGTATTGGAGTCGCAAGTGGCGATATAGCCACGCTCAAAGCAGCATCCTTGGATATTAGCATGTTTTCTTTTCTTGGATGATGCATGTTTGAATGAGAACCATGCAACATCTGGAACCCCATGAGAAAGACGATTATACCCCCGGTGATCCTGAAGGCAGAGATTGTGAAACCGAACAACTGGAAAATAAGTTTGCCGGCGATGGAAAACACACCTACAATCAAAAACGCCAGGATTACGGCTCGTAATGCGATGGCAGCGGCTGTTTGCTCATCATCTTCGCTTGTAAGGCTAAGGAAAATAGGGACATTCGCGATCGGGTTCATGATGGCAAAAAAAACCATGAATACAGTAAGTGTAGAAAGCAATACGCTTTTCATACGTAGTCTACCTCCGGTATGTCTTGGTTGTGTTTGAGATCAAAGAAACAGGAAACAAAAAATAAATATCTTCCTGGATCCGTGAAAGTTTTCCCGTGTAAAAAAAGCGTGTATCGCTTTTTTACGAGATCATCTGATTGGCGGCAAAGCATATATATGCCTTACCGGCGAAAGATACGGGATCCAGGTTATTTATTAAAAAGGGTTGACCATAAAGATCCTATTTTGATAATGAAATCCAACACGAAATATCGCGGAGGGATGGCCGAGTGGTTTAAGGCGGCGGCCTTGAAAGCCGTTGAGCGAAAGCTCCGTGGGTTCGAATCCTACTCCCTCCGCCAACATGAAAATTATTCTTGCGGAATTATTCTTGCGGAGAGATGGCCGAGTCGGCTGAAGGCGCTCGCCTGCTAAGCGAGTGTGTGCCGAAAGGTGCACCGAGGGTTCGAATCCCTCTCTCTCCGCCATAACCCGCAATAAAATGATCCTGTATATATATAAAAACCGTCATAAAATTCCACCCTGTTTTCCTCTGTGTTAAGGAGTATGCGAGTTTCGCTTTCCTGCGAGAGATCCCTGCACTATACCTTTTTGTGCCATTCGTGTCAGGATCATTTCTATGGTTCTATTCTTGTTGAGCGCCCATGCGGGTGCAAGGAGTTCTTTTGAATGTGGATCACCCGTTATACGTTGAATAACGATTCCTTCGGGGAGCCTGGCTATGAAATCAGAGACAATGTCCGCATATTGTTCCATGGTGAGACACCTGAATTTTTTTTTCATGTACCAGTTGGCAAGCCTGGTTCCCCTGACAACATACAGAAGATGGATCTTTACTCCGTCGACCCCTGATTCGCCCAGGAAGTCCGCGGTCCGGAGCATTAAGTCCTTTGATTCTCCGGGCAAGCCGATTATTACATGAGCACATGTCAGTATTCCGCGTTCTTTTGTTCTTTTTACCGCATCTGCAAAAGCGCCGGAGTCGTGTCTGCGGTTGATGAGAGCGAGTGTCTTGTCGTGAGCGGATTGAAGCCCGTATTCCATCCATACCATGTGGGTCTTTTTGTAATCCTCGATCAGGTCGAGAACCGGGTCGCCAGCACAATCGGGTCTGGTCCCGATGGAGATTCCTACCACTTCAGGATCTGTCAGGGCCTCGTCATATCTTTTTTTCAGAATGTCTATCGGAGCATATGTGTTGGTAAAGGCCTGGAAATAGGCTATGAATTTTTTCGCCTTGTACCTTTTTTTCAGGGCCTGTTTGGCCATCTGGATCTGGGCGGTTATGGAAAGCCCTCTTGAATGTGCTCCGGTTCCTGATCCCCGGGGATTGCAGTAGATGCAGCCATCCGTGGAGATGCAGCCATCCCTGTTGGGGCAGGTGAAACCAGCGTCTATGGTGATTTTCTGAACCCTGCAGCCGAAACGCTCCCTGAGAAAGGAGTTGAAGTCACGATAGGGTTTTGGCTTTTCTTTTTTCATGATGCTACGGTTTGATTTTATATGCTAAATTGTTATTTATTTAGCTGTGTCTAAGTCGCGTTATCAGATATTGGTTTCAATGGGTGGTAGAGTATCACCTGTCGCCGGTTGTTTCAATGCAGCGATAACTTATGTTGAGGAGATCACAAGTTTTCCAGGAAATATAGCCAAATGAATTCTTCAAAAGAATATGATGTCATTGTGGTGGGAGCTGGTCATGCCGGATGCGAGGCGGCTTTGGCGGCCGCCAGGATGGGATGCTCTGTTTTGGTTTTTGCCGTTGACCTGGATAAGGTAGCATCCATGCCTTGTAGTCCTTCAATAGGGGGGATGGCAAAGGGGCAACTTGTAAGGGAGATCGACGCCCTGGGGGGAGAAATGGCCAGGGTTACAGACAAGACAGCCATTCATTACAGGCTGTTGAACACCAGAAAAGGACCGGCGGTACAATCATCCAGAACCCAGAACGACAAGCAAAGATATCATTCGGAAATGAAGCGGGTCCTGGAATCAACACCCGGGATAGATATCAGGCAGTCGATGGTGGAGCGCCTCATAGCGGAAAAAGGACGGGTCCTTGGTGTAGAGGACCAGGCCGGTCTATTGTATGCATCAAAGACCGTGATCCTGGCCACAGGAACTTTCCTTGCCGGAAGGATACATATGGGGGATATGAACTACCCGGCCGGCCGGGCCGGTGAGTTTGCAGCCGTCGGCCTGGCCGGGAACTTGCGGGATCTCGGGTTCCGGATGGGAAGAATGAAAACAGGAACCCCGCCAAGGCTTCACGCTGATACAATTGATTTCACCAGGCTCCGCCGCCAGGATGGTGACCCGGATCCCAGGCCCTTTTCTTTTTCAAGCCCGGGTTTTGTCCTGCCACAGGTGCCGAGTTACATAGGGGAGGCAAACGAGAGGACAATCCGGATAGCCGCGGAAAACATCAAGCATTCAGCCTTGTATAGCGGAAGGATAACCGGTGTGCCTGCCAGATACTGCCCTTCCTTCGAGGACAAGGTTGTGAAGTTTCCTGATAAGACCCGCCATCAGGTGATCCTTGAGCCTGAAGGTCTGGATACAAAGGAAATATATGCAAGCGGGCTCGGCAACAGCCTTCCCTTGGAGATACAGGTGGAGCTTGTGCGTTCTGTCGTCGGCCTGGAAGAAGCTCATATTATGCGGCCCGCATACGCCATAGAATACGATTATGTAGATCCCATACAGCTTGAGCCCACCCTTGAAACCCGCAGGATAAGGGGACTGTTTCTGGCTGGACAGATAAACGGCACGTCGGGTTACGAAGAAGCGGCTGCCCAGGGGTTGTGGGCGGGCATAAATGCGGCTTGCGCGGTTACCGGCCGGCCGCCATTCATCCTGGATCGTTCCCAGGCATACATGGGAGTTCTGGTTGATGACCTGGTAACCCGCGGGACAAGGGAGCCATACAGGCTGTTTACGTCAAGAGCTGAATACAGACTCCTTTTGAGGGAGGATAACGCTGATATCAGGCTCTCGGAAATCGGTTACAGCCTGGGCCTGGTTTCGCAAGACCGCCTAAAGAAGGTTCGCGAGTTGAAAAAAAAGATCGCAAGCGAGATGGCAAGGGTGCGAAAGACCGTAGTAAAACCTTGCGCCGAGCTGTCCTCTTTTTTAAGGGAAAGGGGATCTGCCCCGGTTGATACAGGGGTCTTTCTCTCGCAGCTGGTCAAGCGGGCCGAACTGGGATATGATGTTGTCCGGCTTGTTTCACCCCCTCCGGACCCGATTGACAAGAGGGTCGAGCAACAGGTCGAAATCATGCTTAAATATGAGGGCTACATAGAAAAGCAGGAAAAAGAGATCCAGCGGTTGAAGGAGATGGAATCTATTTTGATACCTGAGGATCTGGATTATGATTCCATCCCCTCGCTTTCCAACGAGTTAAGGGAAAAGCTTTCTGCCGTAAGGCCGGTTTCATTGGGGCAGGCCTCAAGGATACCTGGGATGACTCCTGCCGGCTTGTCTGTGCTTATGATAGCCATCCGGACTGGTGGCTTTAAAAAAAGTAATAAAAACAAATAATTATTGGAAAGCCGCCTTGACATGCGCATCTGCTGAGTTAACATTTGAATAGTTAGTTGGAGGAGGGCGCATGGTGTTCGCATGCGTTGGATTCCGTCCGGCTGGAATTACATATTTTGATCGGTGTTGAATCCATGAAAATGAAACCGAGTAATTCTACCGGTTTTTTATTTATTATTCTCCACCGGCATTAAGGAAAGCGCCCTGAAGGGCGGACAATTTTTCAAGGGAGAATTCAAAAAAATCGTTGTTGAAAAGGGGTGAGAGATTATGTCCAGGAAGGATTATTATAAAATACTTGGGGTGAGCAAGGATGCTTCAGCAGATGAGATAAAAAAGGCATACCGGAAACTCGCCATGAAATACCATCCGGATCATGCCAGCGGTTCCAAGAAGAATGAGGAGAAGTTCAAAGAGATAAGCGAGGCTTATGCTGTATTGAGTGATCCGGAAAAGAGGAAACAGTATGATACGTTTGGAGCTGAAGGTTTCCACCAGAGGTACAGCCAGGAGGATATCTTTTCCGGCATAGATCTTGGTGAGATATTAAAGGAGTTCGGATTCGGATCGGGTGCTTTTTTCTCGCAGGCGGGGGGTGGCAGAAGGGTTCATTTCTCCTTTGATCCAGAAACAATGTTCGGTTATTCGGGTACTCGTTCCCGCAGAAGTCCCCCCAGGCGCGGCAATGACGTAGAGTATGAATTGCCCCTGACCCTCAGGGAGGTGGTGTCTGGTACAAAGAAACGAATAAGCATTACCGGCCCATCAGGAGAAGTCGAGAACCTTGATGTGACTATCCCCAAAGGCCTGGTGCCTGGGAAACGCCTGAGGATCGCGGGCAAGGGCGAACCTGGCGTGAACGGAGGTCCGAGGGGTGATTTATACATAGTGACGCGGCTTCTTGATGATCCTGTTTTTTCGGTGGAGGGGAATGATCTGGTGGTTACACGTGAGATAAAGCTGACAGATGCAATCCTCGGCACCGAGATAAGCGTTCCTACCGTTACAGGAGGTGAACTGAAGCTCAAGGTTCCTCCCGGAACAAATCACAAAACCAGGCTCAGGATACCCGGCAAAGGGATTCCTGCCGGAGTGGGCGGGCCTTCCGGGGACATGTATGTACAGATTCATGTAAGAATGCCCAAAAGACTGACAGGGCGGCAAAAGGAGCTTGTTCAAGCCCTTGCAGAGACCGGACTGTAAGGGAGTTTTGTATTTAAAAAAACTTTGACCAATGGCGGACATCAGTGATGATCTCGTAAACTTTTTATGATTAGCAGCAATCACCCCCGGGGATGAAAACAGGGCTGTTTTTCTCCCCTGCTCCGGAGGTGTTTTCACGGTAAAAAGCGTTTTTCGCTTTTTTACGAGACGGGGGAGGGCTTCCCATCCCCCGCCATTTGAAATGAATTCAAATGGTTCCACCCCCACCCCCGGCCGGGGCTAAACCGCCCCCGGCCGGATGATGGACTTTTTACGAGTCCATCATCTCTGTTTTTCTATGGGGCCGAATTCTTATTTTTGAATCAAAAATTCGATTATTTACGAGCCCATCATTATTTGATAATCATTGACAACATGGTTTTATTATTGTAACTTTTATTTAACTTCGGTAAGCAGATAAAGAATATCCCGGCCAAGCGGGTTTGTTGTCTATGTGGTAGTGGTTAGGGTTAGCTTGCCGAAATAATGTTGCTGCTGGGAGGAGACCCCCGGAAAGCGTTCCTTAATCCTGCCAATATAGAAAATAAGAAGTTCGCCAGATTCGCACGGAAATGCGCAAACAAAGATGCCTGAACTTATTCCTCTCCTGACCGAAAATGAGATCGCCCAGCGGGTAACGGAGTTGGCTGATCGGATTTCGAACGATTACAGAGATCGCCGAGTGGTGCTGGTCGGGATATTAAAGGGTGCATTTGTGTTCCTGGCGGACCTGATCCGGAAGCTTTCAATCCCCGCCGAAGTCGATTTCATATGGATCTCAAGTTATGGAATGTCTGATGCATCTTCTGGTGATATAAAGATACGCCAGGATGTAACCCTTGATTTGGAGGGTAAGGATGTGATCCTCGTGGAGGATATCATTGACAGCGGCATTACGATTCAAAAGATCCTTCCACGATTTAAGAACCTGGGGGCAAAGAGCGTGAAGGTTTGTGCGTTCATAGACAAACTCGAGCGCAGGGAGACTGATTTTACACCTGATTATACGGGATACCGGGTGCCCCGGGGATTCCTTGTCGGTTATGGTCTTGATTATGCGGAACAGTATAGATACCTTCCGGGGATCTATGAGGTAAAGACAACATCCACCAATGAGGCGCAAAAATGATCGTAACCTGCGAAGCTTGCAAAACAAGCTACAGGCTGAAGGAGAGCATCATTTTACCTAACGGTTCCAAGGTCAGATGCTCCAAGTGCGGAAATACTTTTGTGGTCTATCCGCGCAAAGCCTCCCTGGAAGGTGCAGGAGATCAGAAACCAGAAGCGGGAAAGGATCAAGAAGAGCTGTTTGAACGCCCGTTTTCTGAGACATTCATAGACGATACAGAGCAGACTGAAAAGGCGCTGGATGATATATTCGGCGAGGATGAAGAAGAGTTCGAGTTCGACGAGGGAGGCACTGGTGAACCTGAAGAGCCCCTTTTGAAAATTGATGAAGGGGAAAGCGTGGAGGAGATCCTGGCCTCAGAGATAGACGAGGTCGAGGAAAAGCTGACGCAGATGACAGAGGGTGCCACCATAGAAGAGCTTGAACCCATAGAAATGGAGTCGGTGCTGGATGAATTCGAGGAGACAACCCTCGATACCTTCATGAGATCTGCAGATAAGACGGTTCTGGACATGTCGGCAATACCATCCGGGCCAGTGTCGCTGGATGAGTTGAGCGAATCTGACTTGATAGACCTGGATGTTCTTGAAGAGGTTCCTGCCAGCGGCGGAGAACCGGCTTTTGATCTTGATGCCCTGGAAGAGAGCGTAACCGAGGAAGCCCTTGATCTCCGCGAGATATCGCGCGCGACGGATGAGGATTCATTCCTCGAGTCTCCCATGGATATGACGTCTGAAGAGGCCATGGATTTGAGTGAAATCTCCCAGCCCACGGACGAAGCAGAAGAGATAGCGGCCCTGGATGAGTTAGAAGCGACCGCCGGGGAGGAGGCGTTTGATCTTCGTGAGATATCCCGCACAACAGAGGAAGAAGATTTTTACGAGCCGGGTGTTGCAGAGGGTGTCGGGGAAGATGCCCTTGATCTCCGGGAGATATCGCGGGCGACAGACGAGGATTCATTCCTTGAGTCTCCCATGGATATGACGTCTGAAGAGGCCATGGATTTGAGTGAAATCTCCCAGCCCACGGACGAAGCAGAAGAGATAGCGGCCCTGGATGAGTTAGAAGCGACCGCCGGGGAGGAGGCGTTTGATCTTCGTGAGATATCCCGCACAACAGAGGAAGAAGATTTTTACGAGCCGGGTGTTGCAGAGGGTGTCGGGGAGGATGCGTTTGATCTCCGGGAGATATCGCGGGCGACAGACGAGGATTCATTCCTCGAGTCTCCCATGGATATGACATCTGAAGAGGCCATGGATTTGAGTGAAATTTCTCAGCCCACGGATCAGGTGGAGGCTGCTTCAGTAAAAGAAGACCTGGCTGATCTGGAGGAAACCGAATCTCTTCATGACCTCGGAGAATTAACAGTAACCGATGCGGATGAGTCGATTCTTGCTGAACTTGAAGAACCGGTTGATGATACTTCCCTTGATCTCGGCGAGCTTACCACCGGAACAGAGGGCCTTGCCGGGGTCATGGATGAGGTTGAAGGGGTTCAACCAGAATCAGAGATGGTTGAACTAGTGGCTGAAACAGAAGCAAAAGGAGGTGCCGTAGAGGAATTGACTGATCAAGAGAGGAAGCCCGGAGAAAAACCACCGGAAAAAGAGGGTAAGGCCGGTAAAGATGAGCCGATTCCTGAATCGAAAAAGGAAGAGGAGGATCTTTTTGAGGCCGCGCCTGAACCCGAAACCGGGGGTATGGCTGCTGAATCCACTTCGACAGAAGATCTAGGACTTGACCTGGACATGGATCTGGAGTCCCTTGATCTGGGAGATGTGGAGGAAGCCGGGATTTCCGAAGAGACGGTCGGTGATGACCTGGATCTTGATCTGGATGAATTTGACCTTGATCTGGAAAAAACTGAACCTGCCGAGGCTGTTGCGCAGGAAGATGAATTGGATCTTGGAATCGGGATTGAAGAAGAAAAAGAAGCCGGAAGGGAAGAGCCTGAGGCTGTAACTCTTATTGCTGAAGAATCCCCGGAGGAAATGGATCTTGACCTTGATCTGGGTGAAGAGTCTGAGAAAGAGGCCGAGGAGGCGCTTGATCTTGATCTTGACTTCGAAGCCCAGGAGACTCTGGTTGAGGAGGCCGGGGAAGCTGATGCTGGCTTGGAAGAAGAGGAGTTCGAGCTGGATCTTGACCTCGGTCCCGGGGAAGAAGAAGCAGCCGAGGCTGATCTTGGGCTGGATGAAGCAGGTGGTAAAGAGGCCGAGGAGGCGCTTGATCTTGAGTTCGAGGCGGAAAAGACCCTGATCGAGGAGCCTGGTAAGGCCGAGGCCGACCTGGAAGAGGAGTTCGAGTTGGATCTTGACCTCGGTCCCGGGGAAGAAGAGGCAGCCGAGGCTGATCTTGGGCTGGATGAAGCAGGTGGTAAAGAGGCCGAGGAAGCGCTTGATCTTGATCTTGACTTCGAGGCCCAGGAGACTCTTGTGGATGAGTCCAAGGAATCCGGCACTGGCTTGGAAGAAGAGGAGTTCGAGTTGGATCTTGACCTCGGTCCCGGGGAAGAAGAGGCGGCCGAGGCTGATCTTGGGCTGGATGAAGCAGGTGGTAAAGAGGCCGAGGAGGCGCTTGATCTTGATCTTGACTTCGAGGCCCAGGAGACTCTTGTGGATGAGTCCA
>CAYVIE010000002.1:0-22356 GCA_964451355.1 uncultured Desulfobacteraceae bacterium | reverse complement strand
TGATCTTGACTTCGAGGCCCAGGAGACTCTTGTGGATGAGTCCAAGGAATCCGGCGCTGGCTTGGAAGAAGAGGAGTTCGAGCTTGATCTCGGTGAAGAGGAGACAGGCGCCGGGGAAAGAGTTGAGGAAGGCGGCCTCCTTGATTTTGAGGAGTCTTCCGGGGAGACGATCGAGATCGCGACGGCTGATCTTGACTTGGACTTGGATGAAGAAAAACTTGCGGCTACGGCTGAAGCCGGCGGCGAGGAGCTCGATCTGGACCTTGATTTTGGAACGGGTGAGACTTCTGAGCCAGAACCTCCCGGGGAAGAAGCTGAGCTGGAGTTTGATCTTGATCTGGAAGAAGCACCTGTCCAGGATGAACCGGAACTTGAACTTGAACTTGAGCAAGAGGCTAAGTCTGCGCCAACGGATGATTTCGACTTTGATCTTGATTTCGGTGAAGAAGAAAGCGCAACCGCCGGCGAGGAAACGCCGACCGAGGAATCCCTGGATCTTACCGGAATGGACGAGTTCCTTGAAACCGAGGAAACCCCGGTTTCCGAAGTTTCCGATGAAGAGGAACTTGATCTGGGACTGGAGACAGCAGCTGATGTAACAAAAACTGAGGAAGGTGAAGACGAGTTTGATCTCGACCTTGAAACTATGCTTGATGATGAAGCAGGGGTCGAGGTTGAAACCGACAAGGAGGTTTCCCTTGAGACAGTTGGCGAGGCTGCTCGTGAAGAGGCCCGCAAGGCCGAATTCGCAGCCGGGCCGACAGATGAGGCTCTGGAGCTTGAAAAGGAGCCTGAAGAGATCACCGAGGAACCGGTCGCATATGATAAAACCGATCAGTTCCAAATAGCTCCGGAAGCAGAGGAACTCCAGGCGGCCGCAGTGGAAGAGGAAGCAGCCGCAGCGCCGGCAGAATGGAAAAGGTATGTAAAACCGGCCTTGATAGGGCTTGGAATCGCCGCCGCAGTCGCAGTGGCGGCCATCATTGCATACCTGGTTTTCGGCCGTACGCCGCCTGTGGAAGATACTCATGGCAACCTTAGGATCGAGATATCCGCAAGGCCTGAATATGCCTTTGTGGAAAATCAAAAGGCCGGAGAAATCCTCGTGGTTACCGGTACGGTGACAAACAGGTATGATGCGCCAAGAAGCTACATAGCGGTCAAGGGCAACCTCTATGATAAGAACGGAAAAATAATAAAAACGTCTGAGGCCTATTGCGGGCATAGCTTCGACAAGAAGGCCTTGAAAACAATGGATCCCAAGGAAATAAGGGATAGATTGGCTGACCGTAAAGGGGATAAGGGCTCGAACGTGGCTTTGAAGCCTGGGGCCCGAATCCCCTACACGGTGGTATTCTTCGATCTTCCCGACGGCATGGATGAATTGGCGGTCGAGGTGACGGCATCTAAGCCTGCCAAGTAAATTTATGGCTTGACTTGCTAATGTCATGTTGCTAAATAAACGTCCCTTTCTTGGAAAAGGGATATGGCGCGGCTTATCTGAATAAAGCGCCAAATGATATGAGCCTGGCGGCAGGGGAATTGTTCAGCCCACAGATCTGGTTTTACAGGAGTATAATAGTTTTTACAGGAGTATAATAGTTAAGTATAAACACGTGTGGGCGAATATTATATTCAACGCCTCGGGATTATATTATTCGGTCTCATTTTTGCCGCAGGCGAGGGATTAGAAAAATACTTGTAAATGATGTAAGAAAAGCTGCAAAGGTTTTGTAAATTTTTCAAAGGGTACCGGCCTGTTGTTCTCACGATGTGTCCATTTTGAATCTTTTGCAAAACATTTGCAATGCAGGCACAGGCAAACTACTGCTTCTGACTTCAACGAAAAACATGCGTAAGAACTATCTGGCCGATGGGAGGCGTTGATGAGTGTGTATTCCGCATCTTGATGATGTGGGGATTATGCTCATTTTTTAACCCGAATGCTTATGCTGATTTATAATTAATTGCGGCGATGTAGCTCAGTTGGTTAGAGCATGCGGCTCATATCCGCAGTGTCCGGGGTTCAAATCCCTGCATCGCCACCATTCTAAAATATTTCAAGCCTCCCCGGGTACAAACCGGGGGGGCTTTTTTGTGCAAACTTTTCTTGAAAAAAAATCATTTATTTGATGGATGTTGTATTATCTATAGATTGATTGACGTGTTTGATCTTGTATGAGCAAAAGTCATATACATTGCTTTGGGGAGGGAGCAATGATTCCCGGATTCGAGAGGATCGTGGAGGAGAGGATCCTGCAGGCTCAAAGGGAAGGAATGTTCGATGACCTGGAGGGAAAGGGAAAACCCCTTTGTTTTGAAGATCTCAGGGTCCCGGAGGATTTGAGGATCGCATATAAGATATTGAAAAACGCAGACTGCCTGCCACCGGAGATAGAACTCCAAAAGGAGATTCACAGGGTTGAGCAGCTATTGGAAGGACTTCAGGATACTGCGAAGCGGTACAAGGCTATAAAGAAGCTCAATTTCCTCATAATGAAGCTCAATACTATGAGGAAATGCAGCGCGGACAGGGAGCTTCCCCAGCGGTACGAGGCCGCTGTGGTAGAAAGAATAGAACAGGGGATCAGGAAATAATCAAGGGGAACAATCATGATGTTCAGGAAAAGGCGGAGAGGAAGCGAGCTTTCCCAGGGTATTCTCATGGCCTATGGCATATTGCTGTTCCATGTCGCAATGATAGGCGGTGTAGGGATTCTCGTGCTTCTTTTTTCCGGCATTCTCAATTATTTCGCATGGATCCTGGCGGGAGGAGGGATTATACTGACAGGGTCGGGGTATCTGATTATCCGCTCGTTGCGCAAGGATGGCAACATGCTCTTTAACATTCTGTCAAGGCCGGAGTTCAAGGGGAAGGACATAGAAATAAAAATGTTAGGCGGTCTGCTCACCTTCAAGGCTGTCTCGCCGGATAGCAAAGAGGATGCTTTGCGCCGGGATCAAGAAAGGACCCGTCTGGCCGGACCTGAAAAGGTCACGCCCGCCGAGGATCCCGAGAGGTTGGCAAGGCAGCTTGAATGCGGTGACATAAGTTTTTCAGAATACGACAGGCGGCTGCGCCGGCTTTATGAATGAAACACAGGCCAATCAACACCACAAGACCAGGACAGTGATTGAGATGGGATCCCGCATCAGGGTCGCTTTATTAGCCGGTGGAACATCCGATGAGAGGGAGGTCTCCATCAAGAGCGGAGATCAGGTGGAGGCCGCTCTTGACAAAGAAAGATACCAGGTGTTGAGGTTCGATCCAGCGACCGATTTGCCTCGGCTGATAAGCCTTGCTCAGGCAATCGACGTGGCCCTCGTGATACTCCACGGACCGGGAGGCGAGGACGGAACCGTCCAGGGGCTTTTGGATCTTCTATCGATACCCTACCAGTGCAGCGGTGTTTTGGGTAGTGCCCTTGCCATGAACAAGATCGCCTCGAAAAGGCAGTACATTTCAGCGGGTATACCGGTTCCGGACCACCTTGAAATACCCGGCCCCGAAGGCCTTGATCCGGCGTTTATCATAGACCGGCTAGGCCTGCCGGTTGTGATAAAGCCGGCGTCGGGCGGGTCTAGCATAGGGATGAGTATCGTGGAAACAGCTGTCGAACTCGATGCTGGTATAAAAAGGGCGTTCGAGCATGATACACGTGTAATCGCTGAGGCTTACCTCAGGGGCATAGAGATCACAGGGGCCGTCATGGGTAACGATATTCTCGAGGCCTTGCCCCTGGTTGAGATAGCCCCAAAGGGAAACCACAGATTTTTCGATTTCGAGGCGAAATACACACCTGGGCATACAGACGAGATATGCCCTGCTCGACTCGATCCCGGAACAGAGTCCAGGGCAAAGGCCCTGGCTATTGAAGCCCACAAGGCCCTTTTCTGCGAGACCTATTCCAGAACCGATATGATTGTAACAGATGCGGGAGTCTATGTACTTGAAACCAACACCATTCCCGGGATGACAGAGACAAGCCTATATCCCCAGGCTGCCAGGGCCGCAGGAATCGATTACCCTTGTTTGATGGACAGGCTCATAGAACTTGCGTTGGAAAAGAGGAAACCTGGAAAGAATTTCAATAAGAAGAAGATCTCAAGGGAGAGCAGAACATGAAAGTTTTGATCGTTGGAGGTGGTGGCAGGGAGCATGCGCTTGCATGGAAGATAGCCCAGAGCCCTGAGGTTGAAAAGATTTATTGCGCACCGGGTAATGCGGGGATTTCAAGAGTCGCGGAATGTGTGCCCATAGATTCGTCCGATATTCCGAGTCTTGTTGAGTTTGCCACTGAAAACGATATCGGCTTGACTGTGGTAGGGCCGGAAGCCCCCCTTGCCGCAGGTATTGCAGATGCCTTCGAAGCGGCGGATCTCAGGGTATTCGGGCCAAGAAAAGGGGCTGCTGCCATTGAGGCCAGCAAGTCGTTTGCAAAGAAGATCATGAACAAGTACGGGATACCTACTGCAAAGGGGCGCGTATTTACCGATCCTGCCCAGGCGAGGGCATACATCAAGACCTTGGAGCCGCCGATCGTGGTCAAGGCGGACGGGCTTGCAGCCGGAAAGGGGGTAATTGTTTGCAGGTCTGTGCAGGAAGCAAACAGCGCAATTGAAACAATAATGGTCGAAAAAAGGTTCGGTGACGCCGGCCATAGTGTTATCGTAGAGGAATTTCTTGAGGGAGAGGAGGCCTCTTTCATCGCCATAACAGATGGTGTCAACATACTTCCATTGCCTGCGAGCCAGGACCATAAGGCTGTTTTTGACAATGACGAAGGCCCCAATACCGGCGGGATGGGGGCCTATTCGCCGGCGCCGGTTGTGGACGCTGTGATGACAGAAAAGATCATGGAGACGATCATGCGTCCTGTTGTGCGGGCACTTGCGGCCGAGGGGCGTCCTTATCGGGGGGTGCTCTATGCCGGTCTTATGATAAACAGAAATAAGGTCAATGTTGTGGAGTTCAACTGCAGGTTCGGCGACCCGGAGACCCAGCCCTTGATGATGCGCATAAAGAGCGACATATTGCCTGTTCTTCTTGCTGCTGCAGACGGTGATTTGTCAGATCTTAGCATAGAGATAGACGAACGTGCTGCAGTATGCGTTGTAATGGCTGCTGAGGGATATCCCGGAAAGTATGCCAAGGGTATGCCCATAGATGGTCTGAATGCTGTAAGGAGAATGAAGAATGTTGAGGTGTTCCATGCCGGAACAGCTGAAAAGGATGGTAAAGTCGTGACCAGCGGGGGCAGAGTCCTTGGTGTTACAGCCCTTGCCGACACCATAGAGAAAGCCATAGAAAGAGCCTATGCAGCCGTAGGCAAGATTTCCTGGGAAGGGGAGCACCATAGAACAGATATAGGGCATAAGGCGTTGAAGAGACAAGGCATAGCACCTATGGTGCTGATTATTATGGGCAGTGATTCAGATTTTGGTGTCATGAAGGAGGCTGCTGAAACCCTGAAGTCGTTTGATATTCCATATGAATTAACAGTCGCGTCCGCCCACCGCAGCCCGAGGCGGGCTGCTGAGCTTGCTGAGACAGCACGCAAGAAGGGGATCAGGGTAATCATTGCGGGGGCGGGACATGCCGCCCACCTTGCCGGTGTCCTGGCGGCCCATACAATCTGCCCGGTAATAGGCGTTCCCATAGATAGCTCGGCGCTCCTGGGGTTTGACTCCATGGTCTCCACGGTCCAGATGCCACCTGGTGTTCCTGTCGCTACAATGGCTGTGGGCAAATCAGGGGCTGTAAACGCTGCGATTCTTGCTGCCCAGATCCTTGCATTGGATGATCCGGATCTCCAACATAGGCTGGAGCAAAAGAAAGTTTCAATGGCAAAGGCGGTGGAGCAGAAGGCCCGGCTTTTTTCCATAAGGTAAAGCGCTTGGGAAAAAACTTGTGATGATTTCTGATGCCGGAGCCGGAGGAGACCCGAAAAAGATTCATGTGGATCCCCTGGCGCCCGATCCTGTTGTGATCGAGCGCGCTGCCGCTGTGTTGCGGCGGGGTGAGCTTGTGATATATCCTACCCGAAACCTTTATGGCCTTGGAGCAGACGCCCTGAACATGGTCGCTGTTGAGCGTCTGTTTGATGTGAAAAAACGACCCAGGGCCAAGCCTGTATCGATTATCCTGCCTTCGGTGGAAATGGTCGTGATATATGCGGCCAGTATTCCAGCGCATGCAAAAAAAATTATGGACATATGCTGGCCCGGCAGGGTCACGCTGGTATTTGCGGCCTCTCCGCAAGTACCGGATCTGCTATGTGGCGGAACAGGCAAGATAGGGATCCGGATCCCAAAACACCCTGTGGCCAGATCTCTTGCGCGAGCCCTTGGAGGCCCGATCACGGCTACAAGCGCAAATATTTCAGGCAAAAAAGGGTGCAATGATCCAGGTGTGATGGATCCGGCCATTATAGGCTCTGTTGGCATGATCCTGGACGCCGGCCCCCTTGAAGCGGGACCAGGCTCCCTTGTAATCGATGTAACAGTCGACCCTCCACGGGTTTTGAGGGATAATCCTGCGGTTTCAAAGACTTTGTCAGAACACGGCATCAGGTTTGAATTGCCCGGTGGGAATGGACCTTGAAGCTCCCGCTGGCAGGGGTTTGTGTTTTTTTTACAAGTCCATCGGTAATTCATCATGAAACCCATTGACAGGCCCGCGCTTTTTGCGTATAGCCGTTTGCAGTGTGCCGGAGTGGTGGAATTGGTAGACGCAGAGGACTCAAAATCCTCCGCCCGCAAGGGTGTGCGAGTTCGAGTCTCGCCTCCGGCACCATTTCCTTCATATTCCTCCCATGGGACTTCCCCCTTCTCCGGGCTCCTGTAAAAATTTTTCAAAGACGCTGCCTGTATTTTTAATTGAGCTGATCCGTTGTTTGTGGACCAGAATTTCATTTTTTACGAAAGCATCGAAAAATAATGATTGTTTCTGCATGCCTTTAAACCTATGATCTATAGATGACGAATTCTTCCGTGAAAACGCCTCCGGTGTCCCGCTGAAATAACTCTTGTTTTCATCGCCGGGGCGAATCTCTCCCGGCTGGATGATTAACTTTTTATGATTGCATCATAACTTAGCAAAATCATTCGAGCAGATAATTATGTATATCAGCCTGATCCAGAACGCCGCCCTGCTGGTGGCCCTTTCCGCTTTTTACAGCCTGCTTGTAAGGATGGGGGTCAAAGGCGGTGTATGGATTAAGGTTTCCAAAGGGATTCTGTTCGGCGCGGTGGCCGTGGCCGGTATGCTGATGCCGTTTCACTACGCTCCCGGTATCATCTATGATGGCAGATCAATCATACTGACAATGGCCGGCCTTTTTGGCGGAGCGATCAGTACCGCTGTCGCTATGGTTATTGCGGGTGCCTACAGGGTCTCTTTGGGCGGGCCCGGGATGTGGGCCGGGCTGGCGACGATCATTGGCTGTCCTCTTGTGGGTCTCGCCTTTCGGCGGATGTGCGGCAGCCGGCCGGACAGACTCGGAATCCCCGCATTTTTTGGGTTGGGGGTCGCGACTCATACCGTAATGCTGTTCTGCCAGTTGCTGATAATTCCTTGGCCTGCGGGTTTAAATGTAATTCAGCGCATTTGGCTTCCCGTCATGCTGGTTTTTCCGTCCGCGACTGTTCTCATGGGTCTTTTGTTATGGACCGAGGAACGGCGCCTGCAGGCTGAAAAGGCGCTAAGGGAACTGACCCAGGAACTTGAGCGCCGCGTAGCAGAACGTACCTTGGCTTTGACCGAATCCAACCGTTCCCTTGAGGATTTCGCCTATTCGATATCCCATGATCTGCGGGCTCCTCTCCGTGCCATCACCGGGTTTGCCGAGATCATCGCCCGCCGCTACAAGGCGAGCTTGAACGACGAGGCGCGCTGCTATCTGGACAACATCATAGATGCTGCCAGCCGGATGGAACAGCTCATAACCGATCTTCTGGCTTATTCTCGTTTGAGCAGGGAGGCAACGCAAATCAAGGAGGTATCCCTGTCTGATCTGATAAGGGAAATCCTTTTTGAATTCGAGTCCAGTGGGGCCATGGCAGGCGCGGAAATCAATGTGGATCCCGATCTTCCGGTGGTATATGGAACGTCTGCTTTGCTGAGACAGATTTTTTCCAATCTTATCGGAAATGCATTGAAATATCGCAGAAAAGAGACAGCGCACCGGGTGGAGATCCGATCCGTAATTGACGGCCCCTGGGGGATGATCGAGGTGGTTGACAATGGCATAGGTATTGCTTCCGAGTATCAAGACAAGATATTTAATATTTTTCAGCGACTCCACAGCGAGAATGATTTTCCGGGCACAGGGATCGGCCTTGCCATTGCCAAAAAGGCGGTGAATATTCTGGGAGGCAATATAGTGGTACGTTCGGTTCCGGACAAGGGAAGCGTCTTTGTTGTCAAGCTCAAACGAACTATGGATGCCCGTGTTCCTTTGCTGACGTAACTGCGGATGATGTGATGTTTCTTTAACCGTTTTTTCGGGAAAGTTATGAAAGAAAAGAATGAAATTCGGGTTCTTTGTGTGGAGGACAATCCCTATGACCGCGCCCTGATCCGGGATGCCCTGGAAAGAGAAGCCGAAGGTTTTGTAATGATAGAAGCAACCGACAGGACAACATTCGAAAAGCTCTTTGCCAGGGGAGGATTTGATGTTGTGCTGACGGATTTCAATATCCTCGGGTTTGAAGGGCTTGAAGTGATAAGGGTGGTCAAGGAGCGGATGCCGGGAATTCCGGTGATAGTAGTGACAGGAACAGGATCTGAAGAGATCGCGGTAAAGGCTTTGAAACAGGGTGCTGATGACTATGTGATCAAGACCGCTCGTCACATAGCCCAACTGCCCCATACCATATTGCAGGCGTTGGATGCCAAGTTCACCGCAGTAAGGCTAAAAGAAAAAGAGGCGAATCTACGCGCTATTCTGGAGAGTGTATCAGACGGAATCATTGTCGTCGACAAGCAGGGAGTCATCAGCTACGCCAACCGGGCTGCGGAAAAGATTTTTGGAGCTTCCTCTGAACAACTTGCAGGGAGGATCTTTGGACATCCCTTGACGGATGTGAAACCTGTGGAAATCGGGATCCCTTTCAGGCCGGAGGGGCCAGGATTCGCTGAAATGGAGGTGGCTGAAACCGTCTGGGAAGGAAGGGATTGTTATGTCCTTGATATACGCGACATAACCGAGCGTAAGCAGGCTGAAGAAGCATTGCAGAAATCAGAGAGGGAATTGAGGATACGCAACCGCATGGCCCAGGTTTTTCTTACCGTCCCTGATGGAGAAATATATAATGAAATGCTGGGGGTGATCCTGGAGGCATTGGAAAGCGATATCGGGGGGTTCGGTTATGTTGATGAAAACGGGAATCTTGTATGGACTACCAGGACCAGGGATATATGGGATAATCATAAGGAAATTGAAAAAAGCCTGGCCTCTTACCAGGATAGTTGGGTCAGTATTTGGAAAAAGCCTATGCCCGTAAATGAGACGCTTTGCTCCAATAAGCCGGTTAAGTTGCCAGGGGAGCATGCAGAAATAAGAAGGTTATTGTATGTCCCGGTCATCTACCAGGGCGAGCTTATCGGGAGCATTCAAATCGGAAACAAAAAGACGGAATATTGCGATGATGACAGGGAGCTGTTGGAAAATCTGGCTGATTATATTGCGCCGATTCTGCATGCGAGGCTGCAGCGGGACAGGGAGCAGCGGGATAAAAAGAAGGTGGAGGCGCAGCTCGTTCAATCCCAGAAAATGGAGGCCATCGGTATTCTGGCGGGCGGTATTGCCCATGATTTCAACAATCTGCTTTCAGTAATCACCGGTTACTCTGAGCTGGCCCTGGGTAAGCTGGACAGGAAAGAGACTCTTTACAGGTATATTGTTGAAATCATGAAGGCCGGGAAAAAAGCGGCGGATCTTACACGCCAGCTTTTGGCTTTCAGCCGCAAGGAAACCAGCCGGCCGGAATTTATTAATCTGAATGGCATCATAGATGAAATGGAAAGGATGCTAAGGCGCTTGATCCGGGAGGATATCCATCTGGAGGTATGGCTTTACCCGGATCTATGGCAGGTTTACATGGATCCCTCCCAGGTATCCCAGGTCATCATGAACCTGGTGGTTAATGCAAAAGATGCCATGCCGGATGGAGGTAGACTCGCAATCGAAACAGCCAATGTGGAGCTTGATTCTGATTATTTTTTGAAACACGGCATCCTTGACGCCCATCCTGGACAATATGTCATGTTCTCGGTTTCTGATACTGGCATAGGAATGGACAAGGACTTGCAGGAAAAGATTTTTGAACCGTTCTTCACCACCAAGGAGCGCGGTACAGGTACGGGCCTGGGGCTATCAACGGTTTACGGGATCGTCAAGCAGAACAACGGGTTTATCTGGTGTTACAGCGAGCCGGGACATGGTACGACAATGAGGGTTTACCTCCCCAGAGCCGAGGAGAGTATAACCGGCTCCCCGGCCAGGAGTGTTGTTGAGAACAAGGGGGTATTGACCGGCAAAGAGACTGTTTTCGTTGTGGAGGACAACGAATCTGTGAGGAATCTCGTTGTAACCTTCCTTGATGGCTACGGTTACAAGGTTCTTGAGGCATCGGGCGGCAAGGAGGCCCTGGAAATCGCCAGGAAGTTTGATGGTAAAATCGATCTTCTCATCACTGATGTGATCATGCCTGGCATGAGCGGCAAGGAGCTTGCCGAGCGGTTGCTGGCCGAAAGGCCGGATGTCAGGGTTTTGTATATGTCCGGTCACACCCAGAATATCATCATGCAAAAAGGGATCCTGCCATCACACATAAATTACATTCAAAAACCCTTTTCCTTCAAGGCGCTGGCCCGCAAAGTACGTGAAGTGATAGGGAAAAGGTAATCGTTGGGCTGGCATTATTGATGGGCTTTTTACGGAGCCATCAAATTTGATGGACTCGTAAAAAGTCCATCAACCGGCCGAGGGCGATTTAGCCCCGGCCGGGGGTGGGGGTGGAACCATTTGAATTCATTTCAAATGGCGGGGGAGGGGAAACCCTCCCCCGTCTCGTAAAAAAGTGTTTTCGCTTTTTTACGAGATCATCAAATTAAGTGTACTAAAGAAGGTTACAACTCCAGCATCCAGCCTTTTCCCTGGAGCTTGAGTCCCTTTTCCATGGCCGAAAGGAATTTCGACCGGAGCATATCGCTCATGAGCGCCTTTTTCACGGGAGGAAGCCTGAAGAATGCCCCCAGCAGTCCCCTCATCACCTTATGGGTGATCCTGCCCGGATCGTCAAATATCTGATTCTGGAGTGTCCCCCTGTCCAGCGTCTGCAGGACTATTCGCTGGAATGTGGTTTCAGGATGGATAACTTTTTGCTTTCTTTTTACGAGGCTCAGAGCGCCTGTATCGCAGGCTGTCGCGCAAACACCGCATCCGATACAGAATTCGGTTTCGATCACGGCCTTTTTTTTCGGTTTCTTCTTATTGTCTGGAGGGACCGGGTCTCCCGGATCGCGGGGTTCCATGCTTATGGCCTGTATGGGACATTTTTTTGCACACTTGCCGCATCCGATACATTTTGAAAGATCGATGCTTGCGATGAAGCTCGAGGTGACAAGCACGTTATGGAATCCGAAGTTGTTTATGCCAAGCAGGACATTGCAGCAGCAGCCGCAGCAATGGCAGATATACGTGACGTTCCTCCTCACGTTGTCCGCGTTCAGCACAAGCCCGAGTTCCCTTGATCTCTCTATGTTTTCCTTCATTTCCTCCTTTGAGACCGGCTGAGCCATGTTGTGCCTGACAAGGTAGTCTGCCGCATATCCGAAGGTGGAACAGGTGCTCAATGGGGTATTACATTGTTTTTCGTTTACATGTGTCTTTTCGTGGCGGCATGAACAAAGCCCTATGGCCATCATGTCGGATGTCTCGACTATCCATGTGGCTTTTTCGTAATCCAGCACCTCGACGTATTGGTCCGGGTGGATGCTGGCTTCATGGGGGAGGGTTCTCATCAGGGAGACCTTTTCACCATGAGCGCAGTTTGACTCGTAAAATTCGCCAGAACCTTGCATGTATGCATGAAAAAGCTCAGCCCAGTGCTTCGAATCCAGATCATTTCCGGTTCTCATCATGGTGAATTCGAATATTCCGATAGCGATAGGCGAGGGCATATAATGCTTTTCCCCGTTTCCGTAGATGTCTATCACAAGCCCCTTCCCGCAAAGGCCCTCGAGGATGGGCTTGAGCCTCTTTTCGGGAATCCTGGTGATCTTTGAGATTCTGGAGAGAGTTGAAAGGGTGTAAGGCATGGAGCAGACTATTTCCGCCTCCTCGGTTGTATACAGGGTTTTTAAAAGCTCCAAGAACGCAGGATTCGCAGGCGCCCGCAAGGTCAAACCGTCTATTTTTTTTGCAAGCCGCGGATAAATATTGTTTCCAATATTATGTCCCATTTTTCACCTTTATCGATGTGTTGTTATTCTTTCTTTCGTAAAAGGCTTCTAAAGCTATGTCCCTGTGAACCGTTGCAAAGGATGTGAAAGCATCAGCCGTCTTGTCCGGCTGTTGCGAGCGGATTGATTCAAGCCCCTTTTTGATATGTGCAGCAGCTTCCGCCATTGCCCCTGGCAGCCTTGACATGGTCAGCCATTGTATCCTTTCCGCCGTGGGCATTAATTCAAGAGCAAAACGTTCTATTATGGGATTACCCCATGCTTCCAGCGCTATACTGCCGAACGTCGTTACTCCATTGAGATATGTACTGATGTCCTTTGCTTCGACACCCTGTTCAATCACGGAAAGCGCTTTTTCAAGGCGGGCTATTACGGATGCGTCAGCCTTTATTGCTGCGGCCCTGAAGGCGTTCGTGTAGATAATGACTACTGTTTCATAGAAATGATGGATGAAATCCCCGGTCATATCAGTGACCTGATATGCCCCTTTCGGGGTCCTGGTGACAAATAAAATGCGTTCGAGCCTGTGCAGGGCGTCCCTTACCGGGCTCCTGCTGATGCCGAATTCCTTTGATATCTGGGTTTCGAATATGATCTGGCCCGGATCGTATTCAAGCCTGATGATGCGGCTGGAAAGTATCTGGAACACCTGGTCTGATATATGGTTTCTGCCGATTTTTTTCATGCTGCCTTCTTTTTAATCCCGCAAGGTTGAAGAATTGAGTCTTTTGATCCTGCAAAATGATTCAACCATATTGAACAATACGCGCAACGGCATGCATACTGAAACTTTATTGTGAAAACAACTCCCAGGCCGGGAAGAAAGGCCTTTTGTCTTCATGCCCAGGGGTGATTGCCTGCGAGTCACGAAAGTTTACGGAGCCGTCAACCCTGTCCTTAACAAATAATCTTTCATGGTTAAACCCGCCTTCGTGGATAAGAGAAGAGCCGGATCCCCGCCGTTTTGGTCGAATTTTCTTATTTCAGGGTCTTCAGGTATGAACGTGTTGCTATGAAACCCTTGTGGGATATCGGCTGCTGTGAAAAGCCCGGGAGCACAGCGGTTCACGATGATGCCGGCATGGTTGAATCCGATACATTTTCCAGCGAGACCCAGGATGGTCTTTGCAACGTTTATGCCCTTTCGCGTGGGATCAGTAATGATGAAAAGATGCGTGGCAGTATCGAAAACGCGCCGGTTTATCTGCTCCACGCCTGCCTCTGCATCTATCACCACAATGTCGAATCCTGCCGTGAAACCGGCGAGCACCTCCTTGAGAACGCGGTTGACCGCGCAAAAGCACCCCTCGGATTCAGGTCTTCCCAGGGCGATGAACGCAATGGAGCCATCCTCGGCCAGGGCGCTTGTCAACTCGTAGTCAAGTCTTGCAAAAAGGGCTTCTTTGCCGCGGATAGCAGGGGTTTTCGTGGTTTGATTCAAAATGTCGTCAATGGTCTTTCCCGGTTCAATCCCGAGTGTGAGTCCCAGTCCAAAGGCAGGGTCAGCGTCAATGGCGAGGATTTTTTTACCTGTTTTCTCCTGCAGTGTTTTTATTGTGATTGCCGCCAGGGTGGTTTTGCCTACGCCTCCCTTGCCGCAAAACAGGATAACCCTGTTGTTTTTGCTTTGAGTTTTTTTCACGTGTCCTGCCCTGCTGGAATCTTTTGCCGTTTTAATCTTTTCAGCCCTGAAACCGATGAGCAAAGGTCGGAGAAATCGCACTTGTCGCATTCATGGTATGTTTCGAATGAAAGCTTGCACATGGCGGATGCAATTCTTTCGGTTCTGCGGGCCAGGGGCACAAAGGCCGCCACATCCTCTGCCCTGGCCGTGACAACGGTGGCTTCCACTCCGGAAACCCCGTGCACCTTCTTAGCCGCCTCGATTTCTGCCCTGCAGATGTGCGCGAGCGAGATCCCGGAGTTCACCGCCTCCTTGCTGATCCTGCACCATTCCCGGTGCAGATGTGAAGCCATGCGCACCATGTA
Source organism: uncultured Desulfobacteraceae bacterium (assembly GCA_964451355.1). Classification (GTDB taxonomy): domain Bacteria; phylum Desulfobacterota; class Desulfobacteria; order Desulfobacterales; family Desulfosalsimonadaceae; genus CAYVIE01. The sequence goes on along the minus strand of CAYVIE010000002.1, from coordinate 7,898 downwards.
GCCTTGAAGTGATACGTCTATCCTGGAGAGGGATACAGACAGATATATGTCGTATGCGTTGTCGGCGGTCATACCGGAAACGGCTGCAAAAAGGATTTTGGCCACGGGAGATCTTGCCGGGGCGAGCTCCTTTATGTCTTTTCCCAGGAGGGTGATAGCGCCGTCATGCACTAGTTCCGGCCTTGATGTCAGCAGCACAATTGATACCGAGTCCAGATCAGGAGGGCCGAGCTCCACGGCAGTATCAGCAGCCATGACAAGTCTGTTCCCGCCTCCTATGGGCCATGGCTTTATGTCCTTGCAAAGCCAGGTGGAAGCAGATCCTTTTGTTTGAAGCCTTTTTATCAGTGAGCGCGCTTCCATTATTTCATTTTCAAAAATTTCCATGGAAAAGCCCGCTCTTCTATCCACTTGCGTGTTTGTTTTCCTGTTGCTGGTCCTTTTTTTTGGCTATCAGTGCGGCTCCAATAGCCCCTGCAAGCTGGGGATCAAAGCCATTGACAGGGACCAAAGAAAGGTTGAGTGTTTTTTCCAGGGCTGAAAAAACACCCCTGTTCTTTGCCACCCCTCCTGTCATGGCGACAGGCTCCTTGATTCCGATCCCACGGCCCAGGGCAGCCACCCTGGATGCCAGGGCCATGTGAAGCCCGGCAACCACATCCTGGACCGGATGCCCTGCATTGATGAGAGAAACCACCTCGGTCTCGGCAAAGATGACACACTGGCTTGAAAGTACACACGGGTTGTCCGACCGCGCCCCTGTTTCTCCGAGTTCCGGGAGCGGGATTTCAAGGGCCTCGGCCATTATTTCAAGGAAACGGCCTGTTCCAGACGCGCACTTGTCATTGTACATGTAGCGTATGACGTTGCCGTATTCATCCAGGCAGATGGCCTTGGCATCCTGTCCCCCGATATCTATAACGCTTCTCACAGAAGGGTTGTACCACCAGACAGCATAACCATGGCATGAAATCTCGGATTCCATGTAATGGGCAAAGCTGATACGTTTTTTCCCGTATCCTGTCCCGGCTAGTTTGGTTATCTTTTCAAGGCTGATCCCTGCCTGGCCGCACGCCATGCTTATCACTTCCATGGCGGTTTTTTCGGGTTTCGGGCCGGCGTCCATGACAGCTGTGGCCAAGATCTCGTCGTTCTCCATTATTACCGCTTTGGCGGTCCTGGAACCTATGTCGCATCCTGCGTAAAGCATTCTTCCCTCTCGTTCGGGTTGAAATGATCAGGTTTGATTTTTGCCGTTTTGCCCGATAAGGGCAGCGCCGATTGCTCCGGCAAGCTGGGGATCGGCTTTCCTTATGGGCCGGAAACGCATGCCCACGAGCTTTTCAAGGGTTGAAACGACTCCGGTATTCTTGGAAACTCCGCCCGTGATGCATACCTGGGGCCTTGGCTTTATGGCTCCGGCAAGGATGGCCACCCTCTTGGCCATGGCCGTGTTGATGCCCGCCCCGATGTCGGATGGATCTACGCCTGAATTTATGTACTGGATAACATCCGCCTGGGCCCATACCGTGCAGGTGGATGCCAGGATAACCGGGGATCTTGCCTTTTTTGACATCCGGCCAAGCTCTTCCAGGGAGACTCCGAGGACTTTGGCCATGACTTCAAGGAAACGCCCGGTTCCGGCGGCGCACTTGTCGTTGGTGACGAATCGTATGACGTCACCCTTTTCATCCACCAGTATGGCCTTTGCATCCTGGCCTCCGATGTCTATGACAGTGCGCACTCCCGGGGCCAGCCAGTGGGCCCCTTTTGCGTGGCACGTGACCTCGGATACGACCCTGTCTGCAAAGGGTATCCTTTCCCTGCCGTAGCCGGTCCCGATGATGCAGCCGATATCCTCTTTCCGGATGCGTGCTTTTTCAAAAAGCCGTTCCATCACAGCAGCGGCTGAATCCTCGGGTTTGGGCTTTGATTTTATGATGGCTGTAGCTGTGATCCTGGCGCCGTTCATTACGACAGCCTTGGTTGTTAGTGAACCTATGTCGCAACCGCAGGAAAGTTTCATAGCAACCCCCTGACCTGGAAGAATTCATCAAGCCTTTCCCTGGTCGTTTCCCAGGATTCGACCCTGTCGTCAAAAGCATCGTCATACATTATATGAACAGGGAATCCCTGTTTCTCCAGTTCCCTGGCGAATGGTTTGACCATTCCCCAGGTGTTCCTGCACCCGGGCGTGCCGTTGTATATTATGCAGTCGGCCTTGTAACGTTTCGCAAGGGCCAGGGTTTCGGCAAGCCACATCCCTGGCCTGTCATAGTGCCCGCGTATCGATCTCACCATGGGCAGCCTGGCGTTCATCTGGGCGACGGTTTCCAGCATTGCATCGGGACTTGAAATGTCTATGGAATAGCAGGAACCGGGCAGGTCTTTTGAATAGGGATTCTTTTCGCTGAAGTTACGCGAAAGGATCGAGCCTATGTGTGAAATTCCGTTTTCCTCCATGTAGTTCCAGAAGTTCATGTCCACGGTGTAGTGGTCTATATAGCAGGCAAAAACCCTTAGGCGTTCCTTGTTTGGATGCAGGCCGCAGATCCCTTGCTCCGCGTTTTTTTTCGCCTGGTAAACCATTGCTTCCAGCATACGTGTGTATATGGGATCTCCTGCAAAGCAGAAACGGCCCACATAGACCATGGGGGCATAGAGAACCGGCACGGGGGTGGGGACCATGAGGTAGAGATCCTCAAGCTCTGCAACAAGCCTGTCTTGCTTTTCCACTTCCTCCAGGAGCTGCCCCAGGCGTGTGAAATCCAGTTTTTTGCCTGTATGCTCTTCAATGAAATTGATAAGCGCCTTGTAGTCATCGATATGGTATTTCTGGCTTCGTTCATCACCTATGGTGCTCGGGTAGTTCAGCTGGAAAAAGGGCTTGTCAAGGTATGCCGCGATAAAGGCGAAGGCTGTTGCGTTGGTATCGCATACCCCGGGGGTGTCGCATACCACCAGGTCGATTTCCTGTCCAAGCCCGGCCAGGTATGCGCCCATGGCGCCCCTCTGCGAGGAGCAGGAGGTCTCGGTCATCCCTGTTTCGCAGCAGAAGTCCATGTAGTCGAACATGCCGCGCTTCCACGTAAGAGCCCCTATCCCGGTTAAAACCTCGAATGTCAGTGGAACGAGGTCGGATGCGAAAAATATTACCGGCGACTTGCAAAAAGTCGTGACGACCCTTTTTTTGCCCTGGTCATGGGCGGTGAGGATGTTTTCATAATACTTTGCAAGCAGATCGAGAAAAAGCCGTCCTGGCTCGCCTTGCTTCAGGCATTTCCACAGGGTCCCTTGGAAATAAGGGATGTATCTCATGGACAGGGCCTGTTCCTTCGGGGTTCCCAGGCCGATACCAGCCGCGGCCTTTAAGGTTTGGCCCATCATCCAGTCGTATGGGTATTCCTGGATTTCGGGTCTCATGATTCACCTCTTGATTGAATAGATGTGAACTTGGCTTGTTGCATGCCGCCCGGGTCATCGGGGAAGCCCCCGCCTTTTTTGTTTTTGGCGGAAAGCTGCTCCAGGAAAGCGTCTATTCGCATGCGGATCCTTCCCATATCGGCGATGGGGCCGTATTCCCTCTCAATTACCAGGGAAGGGATGCCCCTGGCGGCAAGATCACGGGCAAATAGCCCGTTTTCCGATCCGTGCATGTCGCAGAAGCGTATGTTTTGGAGAATCACGCCGTGGGCCCGCCTTGATTCCACCAGATGCAAAAGCCGCTGGAATCTTTTCTTGTACTGGCCGAACATCCTGGGGCAAACAGAGCCGGCAAGATAATGACTTGCAAGGGCTTCTATCGGGTCCATGCTTGTATCGACCTGTTCTCCCTGGTACCTCGAGCCGAAGCAGAGCGTCTCTCCGACAACAACGGCTTTTGACGTATTTTCAATGAGCTCGATCAGGTCTATGGCATCGTCCACGGAACCAGCTATCACGAGGCGTATTCGCCGTTCAGGGTCGGGTTCGCGTTTCTTGACGTCAGAGACGAATTCCGCAAGGAGCCGGTTGTAGTCTTCCCTTGGAAGGACGGTTCCGGCAACGGCAGCGGCAAAGGCTTCCGTACCGGTTATCCTGACGTCTTCATCTTCCCGCATGGCCTCGAGCTCGGCCAGTGACGCCCGGCCCTGGTTGTAGATTTCAATGGATTCTTTTATGGCGCCGGAGTCGATGTTAACCTTGAAGTGATCCGATACCGCATTTTTCAGCTTTTCTATCTCAGCGGTGAACCAGGCAAGCCCATGCCCTTCTGACTTGTGGGGCACGTCGAAATAATAGAAAAATGGCGGAACAATGCCGTCAATGTCGTTACCGGCCTTTCTCCAGCATTCGTCCAGCCTGCGCATGGCGTCACACCCCGGGGTGATGATTGCGCCGTCTATGAAATCGAAACCCCGGGTGCCCGCGATCTGGAGCAGGCACTTTGGAAAACTGCATATAAAGGGCCCGAAGTATGCATCGCCCACCTCGGTCCCTTCGGCCTCGATCCCCCTCAGGCGGACCGGCAGGATTCCTCCTGCATGGAGCAGTTCTGGCGGCACATAGGAGCAGGTGGTTCCCACAACAGGTTTTCCCGAGTTTTTCCATTCCATGATTAGCGGGTGTTTTATCTTTGCGAGGGCCTCTTTCAAGCTTTTTGCAGGATCCATGGCAGGCCTCCCCTATGATTTTTCATGAATGTTTGTATTTGGCCAGGCGCCTTGCTCCCCCTGGCCAGTACCCTGGTTTGCAAGGCCTGAAAGCCACCTGGTTATGTCCGGGGCCGCCTCGGCCAGTTTTTCCCTGACCATGGGCCCTGCGGCATCGATTATCCTGCCCGCAGCCTCCAGCAGGGCAGCCTCGTCAATGGCCTCTACTGCTTCCCTGACAATGCGCTTGCACTCATCAGGGCGTGCATCCCAGATATCTACGAAGTTCCTGGCAAAAGCGTTTATGGCTTCTGCCGCGTCCTTCAGGTCTGCGGCTCCGGCAATCCTGCCGGCAAGGGCGTCGAATTCGTCACCCGCCAGGTCCTGCAAGGTATCGAGCCTTCTTGCCTTGATCTGCATTCTTCTGGAAAAACCCTTGATTTTCGCCTCGGTCAATGCTGCCAGCATCTCGGGTTCGGCGGATATGGCCGATGCCAAGGCCTCGCCCAGGAAGAGCTTGATATCCTGCATGGCTGATGCCGCCTTGCAGAGAAGTTCAGGGTCTGTTTCAGCAATCAGCTTTTCAATGAAGTCGTGCATTGTAACCGAGAGCAAGGGGGTGCCTGCTTCGCCTATCAGGGCCGATCCTGTATGGATCTTCCTCAGCAGTTCCATGGCCTCGTTGATAAGGCGTCCCAGGGCTGCAGGATCGATCTCATTTGAAAAGGAAACCACAACATCGCACAGGACATCAGGCGGTAGGGTATTGAGCCTTTCAAGAAGGATCGATATTCCGGTTATACATGCAGTGGCTATATCCGGGATGAAAGATAAAAGGAGTATCATTTTGGCCGGCTGTTCGAACATCGAGTCGATGATCGCCTCAAAGAGAGCAGCCGCATCCTTGCGTGACATGTCAGCGGCCTGCCTCAGCTCGCCGAAGTCCATTTCTTCGATGAAGCTCTTGATGGCCGGAGAGCAAATCCTGCTGAAAAAAAGCTCGTCTTGTTCATGGAGCCTGATCGAAATTTTAAGGATACTGGTTAAGAGCCTGCCTGCCCAGGCTGGCGCACCAGTATCAAAGAGTCCTTTCGCCAGTTTTTCAAGCTGGCCTGCCGGCAATTCTTCAATTGCCGAGGCAACCGATGCTGCGGAACGCACAACTTCAGACAGTATGGGGGACACGGCGGCAAACAGGTCAGACACGAAAGCCGGGTCGGCCAGCAGGGATGCGATGTCAGGTTCGGGCGGGCCGCCTGGGTAGAGTATGCTCTTTTGCAGATGCCGGGCGATCTGCCTTGCCACAGCCTTCCTGAAGGCCCGGTTTCCGGCCCAGAGGTCGAGGATGTCTGGTATTGCCGTAGCCAGGAGCCGTCTCAGTTCAGGTGTGCCAAGAATCTTTCTGAGCATTGTAGGGCTGCTGGCCGGGAGCATATATCCCATGGGCTGCCCGCCTTCTTTTTGGGGCCGGACCGGATCGTTTGCGCCTGGATTTGAATGAGTACTCATTTGTTCCCCTTGATTAAGGACTGTTTGTGCCGGTATGAAAAACGGACGTGTTTTCATACCCGTGGTTGATAGCCGTCAATCACGAAAGTTTCTGTGGCCGGTGTTATCCATGCAGCGTCATGCCGTGGCTGCAGCGCGGATTTTATCAGTGTCTTTCCCGGGTTTCCGCTTTTCACCGCTGTTTTTCCCCCCAGCAGAGTCTGCTGCAAGCAGATGGGCTGCCAGCCGCTTTGCCAGCACTAGTATGGAGAGTGTAGGGGGGAGTCCCCATTCCTGAGGCATCACAGAGCAGTCACATACATAGAGGTTTTCGTATCGTGTTTTGAGATTTTCATCGACAAGCTCACCCATTTTGACTGTTCCGCCGGGATGCGCTGCAAAGACCCATGATTTATAGACATCGGTTGCTCCGGCTTTTTTCAGGATGCGCTCGGCATGCATGGCCCCTTTTTCAAGCCGCAGCTTGTCTTCGCGCGAAAGGGGTTTTCTGATGCCTCCGCGGTCGGTCAGCTCGCCGCCGAGATCGTCACGGATCTTGATCATGACCGGGATCACGTTTGAAAAGTAGAATGCGCGCGTAAACTTGAAGACCTCCAGGTCAAACATCAGTTTCAGAATCCTTGGCATATTGAAGTCGGTCATCACGATGCCGTCGTCAGCAAAGTGCACACCAGTGCTCATGGGAACCGCTCTGCCTTCGTTTATCCCGGGAACCTTCCCGAAAACGAAGATCAAAGGATCAAAGAAAAAGTCGTGACCTGCGGCCTTGATCCTGCTCTTTCTCAGGATCAGAGGGGTGCCGATGCCCCCTGCCGCCAGGATCACCTTTTTTGCGTAAACGGATCGTTCCATACCGTCTTTCTTGTAAGAAAGCCCGACCGCTGTCTTCCCTTCGTAGATCACCCTGGTAACCTTGGCATGGTTTATGATAGACGCTCCGGCGCTCAACGCTTCTTCAACGAAATTGCGGGCGTTCCATTTGGCGAGATAGGGGCATCCGTAGGAACAGAGCTGGCAGGAGGGTTTGCATCTGTCCTGGTATATGAACTTGTTTAGCTTTTTAACATCATAACCGAGTTCGGCCGCGCTTTCGAAGAACCTGCGGGGGCCAGGCCCCATCAGCCGGTCTTCGAGGGGCGCCATGGGTATCTCATTTTTAATTTCGGCCAATTGGGCGGAAACATCGACGCCATGGGATGAAAAGAGATGTTCCGGGGGGTCGAAAGCTGTTGCGCAGTAGAGCAGGGAGCTTCCGCCAGTTGTGATAGCCCTGATCATACCTACGAGCTGTGGGGTCAAAAGAAGGCCCTTGCCTGGAAGAAGAGCCCTTTTTACTGTCTCGACCACCTTGCCCCTGACCGGGTCGAAGTCACCCCACTCAAGGATGAGCACTTTTTTCCCTTTTCCTGCAAGCTCCCTTGCCACGGTTGCCCCGCCTGGGCCGGAACCGGCTATTACTGCGTCATATTCTATATCCCCCCGGTTTTCAGAAACATACATAGCCCACCTCCTTTTAGATCATGGTTTGGCATTTTTTGAAAAATTGCCTTATCGACGCCTGTCCCGGAGACAAGTTAAGATCCGCGTTCAAATATTCAGGATAAGGACACTCTACATCTTCTCGTGGATTTTCCAGACAAGCCCGTCGACCGTCGACCGCATGATTTATATTTCTTATTGTAAACCTTGTTTGTCAAGTGAAATACTGAAGTTTCGCAGTTAAAATTTAATGTAAAGTAAAGGCTAATTTTTTGAAAT
>CAYVIE010000001.1:0-54707 GCA_964451355.1 uncultured Desulfobacteraceae bacterium | reverse complement strand
CGCTAAGCTGCGGGCGATGGGCGGGGATGCCTCCGGCGGGGGCTCAGAACAGGGATTCTATCCGTTAACAAAATATATCTCTGTATTTGTACAAAAATCCGGGGCTGTTAACACATGAGACAGCGGGTTGAGTGATGCTTGGGGCCGGGAATTCAACGGCATTATCGTCGCCAGAGTCAGTAACCAAGACAGAATTTTTGACGGATGTTGCTAAGAGCGATTATAGACATCAGCACGTCCCCATTTTTCTCGAGTGGATAATTGTGAGACTCTTAGCCGCTATCAGTATCACCTTAATTTTGGCGAAAAATGGTCTTGCCAATGGGGTCCACCACATCTCTTCATAGCCATTTTGGTGAAGCACCAGCAGTGCATTAATCACTGTCTTGATCCGGCTCTCTAATAACTCATGGTATTTGCTGTTTGTGTATCTATCCTTTTTCTCCCGTCGAGACATTCTATTGCTGCTCCCCTAACGCTCTGGCAAATACCCGGCCATGGAAATATGGATACTTTATGTCAAATAAGTTTCAGACCTTAAAGCATAATATCTCCTTATTCACCCCGGAAATTTTAGATAAAATCAACCAGATTGTTGTTCAATAAAGGACATCAGACCCTCAGTAAAAAAGCATGAAAATCTGAAAGGCGATTGTGATTCATATGTCAAAACAACCGGACAATTTGAAGTGCTAACAACGATTGACGAATTCTCCTTGCCCCGTTTTTTTACCTGTGTTATGGGAAGCTGGTTTGTAGGTAGGGAAATAATTAAACGGCGCTGTTTTCGCGCTGCATTTGATCCATCGCACACCCGGCCGTTGCGAGCTGTTTGTTCTTCCCGCCAGTAAATCTTCTGGTTGATCCCTTCGGCCTGGTATTGCGAGTTTTATCCCAATCTCGAAACTAAGATATCAAGGAGGTTGTATGTGCCGGCTGGTCGCAATAACCAGTGATACGCCGGTATCCCCCATGAGGGCCATAGAGGCCCTGGACGTGATGCGTGAAGGACATGACGGATCCGGGGTGGGACTCTTTTTGCGGGATCTGGCCGGGCCCTTTTCAGACATCAAGGACGCCCCCATCCTGTCGGGTATATTCACCGAGTCGGGCCTGAAGCGTCTTGACCGTTACATGGTGGACCTGGGGTTCTTGACAAAATACAAGTTGAGCCTGAGGACCGACAAAACACCGCCGCCCGGGATTCCCAAGAGGGATGTCTATCTCATTCGGGCCTATGAATATCCCCAGGAATGGGAAGGCCTTAGCCCTGAAGAAAAGAACAAAAAGCTAGTGGAGACCAGGGTCAGGATACGGGAGATGGGCATGGAAAATAAGGATATGATAGTTTTTTCCTTCTGGCCCGATACCATAATGATAAAAGAAATTGGTGATCCCCTAACGGTTGGAAGATATCTGGGGTTAGACCAAAAAGAGTTTGCAGCCCGCATCATAATGGCCCAGGGAAGGCAGAACACAAATTACGCAATCGATCTTTACGCCTGCCATCCTTTTTTTGTAGAGGGCTTTTCAACCATGACCAACGGCGAAAATACAGCTTTTGTTCCTATCCGGGAATATCTTGCCAGCCGCGGTGAACCGGGTTACACGGGCTTCATGTCCGATTCCGAGGTCTTCACTTTTATTCTTCATTACATGGTAAAGCACCTGGGGCTGTGGCTCGATTCATACAAACATATCATAACACCCTTGCAGGAAGATGCTATCGGGAAGCACCCGGACAGGGATTTTCTCCCCCATCTCAAACAATGCTGCAGGAAACTGATAATAGACGGCCCCAACTGTGTGATTGGCGTTACCCCGGACAATTACATGTTCATGGTCCAGGACAGGAAAAAGTTGCGGCCCGGCGTAGTGGGAGGAAAACCGGGCATCTATGCTCTTTGTTCGGAGATGTGCGGTCTCGATTACCTGGTCCCTGACCGGAACAAGAAGTACGATTTCCAGCCAATGTATACAGATACGGTGATCATACCACCTGATCGCCGGGAGGTTGAGATATGCAGACAGACGGAACCATTGCGCCATCGACCCTGAGCAAAAAGGATCTCCCATGGCAGATTGCATGGGACAAGGAAAAGTGCACCCTGTGCGGCCGCTGCGCCGCCGTGTGCCCAGTCAGGGCTATCGAGCTCGGAGTTTTCAGGAAGAGGATCGTTGAGGTAGATCTCGATTCCGGCTTGAAGCCCGGCAATGTTTACAAGGTGTTTCACGGCATACGCCAGAAGACGGATCCCGCACATGCCTGCGTTGGATGCGGTATGTGCACCCTTGTCTGTCCCAACGAGGCTATCATCCCCCTTGCATCCGACGAGGCGGACAAGCTGAAGTTCCACATAAACCAGAATGGCCAGGCCCTGCGCCGCGGCGGACGCCGCAATGTGCCCGGCGGTATTTTAGACAGAATCAAGTTCATCCGCATCTCCATGTTGACCGACCCGGCGCTGGATGCGGGCCGTCACGAATTCGAACTGCGCACCCTTCTCGGCCGGATTCTTCCGCCTGAAAAGAACATGGCCTTTTTAAAGGAGAACGGGTGGATTCCGCCTGTGCGCGAAATCTATCCCCTTGTTATAGGCGGAATGTCCTTTGGCGCGCTTTCTCCCACCATGTGGGAGGGACTCCAGCTGGGGGTTGCATACCTGAACGAGGAGTGCAAGATGCCCGTGCGCATATGCACCGGCGAGGGAGGATGCCCCCCGCGCCTGTTGCGGTCCCGTTTCCTGCAATACGTTATCCTTCAGATAGCGAGCGGTTATTTCGGCTGGGACGAGATCATACATGCAATCCCCGAGATGAAGGTCGATCCGTGCGCGGTGGAGATCAAGTACGGGCAGGGAGCAAAGCCTGGAGACGGAGGCCTTTTGATGTGGCACAAGGTCAACAAGCTGATCGCCGCTATCCGCGGAGTGCCCCCCGGGGTGAGCCTCCCTTCCCCGCCCACACATCAGACCAAGTATTCCATCGAAGAGGCGGTGGCCAAGATGATCCAGTCAATGTACATGGCATGGGGATTCAGGGTGCCGGTCTATCCCAAGATTTCAGGAACATCGACCGCCCTGGCTGTCCTGAACAACCTTACAAGGAACCAGTACGCAGCGGGTCTGGCCATAGACGGCGAGGACGGGGGCACCGGGGCCGCCTACAACGTCTCCATGGATCACATGGGCCATCCGATTGCGAGCTGCCTGAGGGATTGTTACCTGAACCTGGTCGCTCTGGGGCAGCAAAACGAAATACCCCTTTTTGCAGGCGGAGGCATAGGAAAGAACGGCAACCTGGCAGCCAATGCCGCGGCGCTGATAATGCTCGGCGCAAGCGGTGTCCAGGTTGGGAAATACATCATGCAGGCTGCCGCAGGTTGTGTCGGATCGGAGACTAAACGATGCAATATCTGCAACGTGGGGCTTTGTCCCAAAGGTATTACATCACAGGATCCAAGACTCTACAGGCGCCTCGACCCCGAGGACGTGGCACAAAGGGTCGTGGATGTCTTTTTGTCCTTTGACACGGAGTTGCGCAAGATAGTGGCTCCCCTCGGCCGTTCCACTTCGCTTCCCATAGGAATGTCAGATGCGGTGGGTATCGATGACAAGACCGCGGCCGACAGGTTGCAGATCCGATACGTAGTATAGGGATCGGGGAGTATGCAGATGAGTTCAAAAGAAAAATTTATAAGAATATCAGGAAGAAAAGACGGGATCCGGATTGAGAGCCGCGTTCTCGAGGAGCAGATACAGGCCGCGGTCGAACAGGGATTCCGGTTCATCGAGGTGGAGGCCTTCGGCCAGCACGGGATAGGGGGGCGCCTCTGGAAAGCCGGTGACGAGGAGGTTTATATCCGTGTCACAGGGCATCCGGGCCAGCGCCTAGGCTCCATGGGTTTCCCCAACACCACCATAGAGGTAATGGGACCGGTTTCCGATGACGTTGGATGGCTCAATGCCGGCGCAAAAATAATAATTCACGGGAACACTGCCAGCGGTGCTGCAAACGCCATGGCCCAGGGCAGGATCTATGTCGCCGGAAACATAGGGGCCCGGGGAATGACCATGACCAAGCACAACCCCCGCTTCGCCCCGCCGGAACTTTGGGTGCTGGGGTCTGCCGGTGATTATTTCGGTGAATTCATGGCCGGAGGGATCGCTGTTATATGCGGTTTTGAGCCCCAGATAAAGGACAACGTTCTGGGCTACAGGCCGCTTGTCGGCATGGTGGGTGGCGAAGTCTTTTTCAGGGGGCCGTATAAAGGGTTCAGCCGGGCCGATGCCAAGATGGTTGAAATCGATGATGAAAAGTGGGCGTGGCTGGAAAACGGGCTGAAGGGTTTTCTTGAAGCGATAGACAGGAAAGACCTTGAGACCATACTCCTTGACAGGTCTGCCTGGCAGCTTCTGGCGGCCAAGAAACCGAATGAAAAGACCGGGGTTTCCAGGATCCCGATGGATGAGTTCAAAAAGGAGGTCTGGGACGCCGAGCTTGGACCCGGGGGCATGGTGGGAGACCTGCTGGAACCCGAGGAGGTTCCCATACCCATAATCACAACAGGAAAACTGCGCAGGTTTGTGCCTGTATGGGAGAACCGGAAATATGCCCCGCCGTGCCAGGACGCCTGCCCCACCGGTATCCCGGTACATGACCGCTGGAGGCTTGTAAGGGAGGGAAGGTTCAAAGAGGCCGTTGACATGGCCCTGAATTATACACCGTTTCCAGCATCGGTCTGCGGCTACCTGTGTCCGAACCTGTGCATGGAGGCATGCACCAGGCAACAGGCCATGATGCCATCGGTCGACATTACAAGGCTGGGCAGGGCCAGCATAGAGGCAAAGCCCCCTGAGTTTCCCGAGCCGAGCGGAAAGAAGGTTGCCGTCATCGGGGGTGGACCTGCTGGAATCTCTTTGGCGTGGCAGCTGCGCCGCGCGGGCCACGAGGCCGTGATATACGATATGTCAGAAGAACTTGGCGGGAAACTTTCCGCCGTTATCCCTGAGAGCAGGATCCCAAAGGAGGTCCTTTCGGCAGAGCTCGAGAGGGTGAAAAAACAGATCCCGCATGTTCATCTGAAAAAGTGCCTTAGCGCCGAGGACATGGAGAGGCTGAAAAAAGAGTTCGATATCATTGTAATAGCAGCAGGCGCCCAGGCGCCCAGGATCCTGCCGGTGCCCGGAAAAGAGAGGATGATACCGGCCAACACCTTCCTCATGAAGGCCAAGGATGGGGCCATTGATCCGGGCAAAAAGGTGGTGATCATCGGTGCCGGAAACGTTGGATGCGACGTGGCCACAGAGGCCCACAGGCTGGGAGCCGAGTCCATAACCCTGATCGACGTCCAGAAGCCCGCGGCCTTTGGCAAGGAAAAAGAGCATGCAGAGGCTGTGGGCGCGAAATTCCGCTGGCCTTGCTTCACCAGGGAGGTGACACAAGAAGGCGTTATCCTCGATACCGGCGAGCAGCTGCCCGCCGATACAGTGGTCATATCCATCGGCGATGCTCCGGAGACCGATTTCCTGCCTGACACGGTCGAGGTCTTCCGCGGTTTTGTCAAGGTCAACGATATCTACCAGACAACCGATCCGGACATATTCGCCATAGGCGACGTGGTCAGGCCCGGGCTTCTGACAGACGCCATAGGCGCCGGCCGCAAGGCCGCCGCCGCCATAATAGATATACTCGACGGGAAAATATCGGCAAAAGACCTGGCCAAAGTTTTTGCCGACAAAAAGAAGCAATACTTTGAGTCGGCCTTGAGTGAATTCACGGACCCGCCACCGGTGATCGACAGGGGCAGGGTCCATCTGGAGTATTACGATCCGAGAAAAATCGAATTATCAGGTCTCGAGGAATGGAGCGCGGTATGCGCGTCTTGCGGGTCGTGCAGGGATTGCGGCATCTGCGTGGAGATATGCCCGCAGGTAGCCATAAGCAGAAAAGAAGAGAAAGACGGTTCGTTCGCTTACGTTGTCGATGAAAACCGGTGCATTGGTTGCGGTTTCTGTGCAGGAGCATGCCCTTGCGGCGTGTGGGCCATCGTCCCCAATGATCCCCTGTAGGAGCAAAGGCGCCGGCATCAACAAGCAAGCTGCGACATTCCCGCCCGGATAATAACCGCGGCTTCCTTTTGGGCAGGGGTTAATGCTAATAACTAACAGGCTTTTTAGAATATGAAAGCACTTCTGGTATTGGAAGACGGACGGGAGTTCGCCTGCCGCAGCTTCACCGGCCACGGTGAAGTCGGGGGTGAAGTGGTTTTCAACACAGGCATGACCGGTTACCAGGAAATCTTGACCGATCCCTCTTACAGGGGCCAGATGGTGGTCATGACCTATCCCCTGATAGGCAATTACGGGGTCAACCCGGAAGATATCGAATCCGACAGGGTCCAGGTATCAGCCTTCATTGTCAGGGAGTACGAAGAAGAATACAGCAATTTCAGGGCGACCGAAAGCCTCGGTGATTACCTGCAACGCCAGGGTGTTCTCGGTGTGGACGACCTCGACACCAGGGCCCTTACCCGCCATATCCGTGAAGCAGGCGCCATGCGCGCTGTCATTTCGACCCGGGACCTGGATCCGAAATCCCTTGCTGCAAAGGCGAAAGCCCTGCCCCCCATGGAGGGCCTTGATCTCGTCACTGGCGTAACAGCGAGCAAGCCCTACTTCTGGCGTAACGGTTCCCCTTGCTTCATCGATACATCTTTGGTCCCGCTCGATTCCGGGATCTGGCAGTCAAGGGAGAAAAGGTGGTCGGTTATAGCATATGACTTCGGTATAAAATACAATATCTTGCGGTGCCTCGAGGCTGCGGGATGCGAGGTGCTCGTGGTGCCGGCATCCACCCCGGCTGATGCAGCACTGAAAACCGAGCCCGACGGGATATTCTTTTCCAACGGGCCGGGCGACCCGGCGCCGGTGACCTATGCAGTGGAGAATGTAAAGGCCCTGATCGGGAAAAAACCTGTTTTCGGGATATGCCTCGGCATTCAGCTCATAGGGCTTGCCCTGGGAGGCAGGACCTACAAGCTGAAGTTCGGCCACCACGGGGTCAACCAGCCGGTGCAGAATCTGGCCACGGGCAGGGTCGAGATCACCTCCCAGAACCACGGCTTTGCCGTTGATCCTGACAGCCTGGATCAAAACGACGTGGAGATCACACATATCAACCTCAACGACAGGACCGTGGAGGGATTCAGGCACAAGAACCTGCCCCTGTTTGCGGTGCAGTATCATCCAGAAGCAGCGCCCGGCCCTCATGACGCATCATATCTTTTTTCCGGGTTCACGGAAATGATCAGGGAAGCATCAGGCAGGAGTATCTGAAGTTTTTTAGCCTATCAAGCCGAGTGAAGTGGAAACATGCCCAAGCGAACAGATATACACAAGATTCTCATAATAGGAGCCGGTCCCATCATCATAAGCCAGGCCTGCGAGTTCGATTATTCCGGGACACAGGCGTGCAAGGCCCTCAAGGAGGAGGGCTACGAGGTGGTCCTTGTGAACAGCAACCCGGCCACCATCATGACAGACCCGGAAATGGCCGACCGGACATACATAGAGCCCATAACACCCAGGGCCGTTGAGATGATCATCGAGGCGGAACGGCCTGACGCGATACTGCCCACCCTTGGCGGCCAGACCGGCCTGAACACGGCGGTCAAAGTGGCTGAAAAAGGGGTGCTGGAAAAGTACGGGGTCGAGATGATAGGCGCAAAGCTCGATTCCATAAAGAAGGCCGAGGACCGCGATCTCTTCCGCAACGCCATGGCCAGGATCGGCCTGAGGGTTCCGAAAAGCGGTATTGCAAATAACATGGACGAGGCAAAAACCATTGCCGCCGAGATCGGTTTTCCCATCATAATACGCCCCGCTTTCACCCTGGGCGGAACCGGCGGCGGTGTAGCATACAACCCGGAGGAGCTGGAGGCCATAGCGTCAGCGGGGCTCGAGGCCAGCATGATAAACCAGGTCATGCTGGAAGAATCGGTGCTCGGATGGAAGGAATACGAGCTGGAGGTGATGAGGGACAAGAACGACAACGTGGTGATCGTCTGCTCCATCGAGAACTTCGATCCCATGGGGGTTCATACCGGCGACAGCATCACCGTGGCACCTGCCCAGACCCTTACTGACCGTGAATACCAGGTCATGCGCGATGCTTCCATCGCCATCCTGCGTGAAATAGGGGTGGATACCGGCGGATCCAATGTCCAGTTCGCTGTCAACCCGAAAAACGGCGAACTGATAGTGGTGGAGATGAATCCAAGGGTTTCGAGAAGCTCTGCCCTTGCGTCCAAGGCCACGGGTTTTCCCATTGCAAAGATTGCGGCCAAGCTGGCGGTCGGTTACACCCTGGACGAGATACCAAACGACATCACGGGTAAGACCGTGGCCTCGTTCGAACCGGCCCTCGACTACTGCGTTGTCAAGATCCCGCGCTGGACCTTCGAGAAGTTTCCCGAGGCTGAAGATGTGCTGACCACATCTATGCGGTCAGTGGGAGAGACCATGTCCATTGGGAGGACCTTCAAGGAGGCGCTTCAAAAGGGCCTGCGCTCCCTTGAGATCGGCCGGTTCGGGTTTGGTGCCGACGGCCATGACGATCCCGGCCTCGAGGAGAATGAAACGGATTTTTCAGAGCTGGAAAAACTGTTGTCAAAGCCCACTTCAGGCAGGATCTTCCATCTGCGTCAGGCCATAAAGAGCAAGATGCCCGCCGGAATGATATCCGAGCTGTCGGGTATCGACCCATGGTTCATCAACCAGCTTGCGCAAATAGTCGAGATGGAGGGCAAGATCGTCGAAAACAAGGATGCTATCCTGAAAGATGAAAACCTGATGCGCAGCGCCAAGCGCTTCGGGTTTTCTGATCACCAGATAGCGCACCTTGCCGGCCTTGATGCCGGACAGGTCGAGGCGGCGCGCAAATCCATGGGAATAAGGCCGGTTTACAAGCTTGTGGACACATGCGCAGCAGAGTTTGAGGCGGCAACTCCTTACTATTATTCATCCTACGAGGACGAATGCGAGGCCCGGGTTTCCCGAAGGAAAAAGGTGATGATTCTTGGCGGCGGGCCCAACCGCATAGGACAGGGGATCGAGTTCGATTACTGCTGTGTTCACGCTTCGTTCGCCCTGAAGGAGTTGGGTATCGAAAGCATCATGGTCAACAGCAACCCTGAAACCGTCAGCACGGACTATGATACATCAGACAAGCTCTATTTCGAACCACTGACCCATGAAGACGTTTTGCACATCGTGGAAAAGGAGAAACCCGACGGAGTGATCGTCCAGTTCGGTGGTCAGACTCCCTTGAACCTCTCCCTCGGGCTGATGAAGGCAGGTGTTCCCATCATAGGGACTCACCCTGAAAACATAGAGCGAGCAGAAGACCGGAAGTTTTTCCAGCACATGCTCAAAAAGCTTGGACTCCGCCAGCCTGCCAATGGAACTGCAATGACCGTGGAGGAGGCTGTTGCAGAAGCTGCCAGGATCGGCTACCCGGTGATCGTGCGGCCATCTTTCGTACTGGGCGGGCGGGCCATGAAGATAGTATACGACGAAGACGAAATCGTCGACTTTGCAAGGCTTGCCATCTCGGCGTCCCCGAACCACCCCATCCTTATCGACAAGTTTTTGGAAGATGCGGTCGAGGTTGATGTTGACGCGGTTTCAGACGGGAAAAGAACGGTCATAGGCGGCATCATGGAGCACATAGAGGCGGCCGGGGTCCATTCCGGGGACTCGGCCTGCGTGCTTCCTCCCATGACCATTCCCCCCGCCTTGATAGACGAGATCATTGACGCCACCTGCGCCATGGCTGGTGAACTCTCTGTTGTCGGCCTTATGAATGTCCAGTACGCCATCAAGGACGGGCAGCTCTATGTGCTCGAGGTCAATCCCCGGGCATCCAGGACGGTTCCTTTCGTGAGCAAGGCCACAGGCATCCCCCTGGCAAAGGTAGCCACAAAGGTGATGGCCGGGCATTCCCTCGAATCCCTCGGTTTCACAAAACAGGTTATACCTGCCCATGTCTCTGTAAAGGAGGCTGTCTTGCCCTTTGACCGGTTCCCCGGCGTTGATCCGCTTTTGGGGCCCGAGATGAAATCCACCGGCGAGGTGATGGGGATTGATACCGATTTCGGAAGGGCGTATGCCAAGGCCCAGATCGCTGCGGGCCAGCATCTTCCTGTAGAAGGGACCGTTTTTATCAGTGTCCAGGATGAGGACAAGGCGGCTGTTTTGCCCGTTGCAAAGGCCTTCTCGGAAATCGGGTTCACGATTCTGGCTACGCGCGGAACACATCGTTTTTTTGAGGAAAACGGCATACCAAGCAAGATGATAAACAAGGTTTCGGGCGGCAGGCCCCACGTAGTTGACGCGATCATGAACCAGGAAATACAGCTCGTTATAAACACGGGCAGGGGGGACAAGACCCGCAAGGACGGATATTTCATCAGGAGCGCGGCCCTCAAGTACAATATCCCCTATGCCACGACAATAGCGGGGGGCCACGCCATGTGCCAGGGCATTGCCGCCCTGAAGGCGAAAGAGCTCTCTGTGGTGCCTGTACAGGAGCGCCATGAATAAATCCCTTCGGACAGACTTGAATATGGAAGCACAAGAAGTTCCAGCAAAACGGCTCCATGATCCGGCCGGAATGCCGGATCCCTGGCAATACGGATCTGAACGCCCGAAAGACGAATGCGGCATCTTCGGGATACACCAGCACCCGGACGCAGCACGCCTGGCCTATTTCGGCTTGTATGCCTTGCAGCACCGCGGCCAGGAGAGTGCGGGCATAGCGGTCGTATGCAACGAAAGGATAGCGTTCCACAAGGGCATGGGTCTGGTTCCGGAAGTTTTCACCGACCGGGCGCTCAAACCCTTGAGCGGTGAGTGCAGCGCCATCGGCCACGTGAGGTATTCCACAACCGGGGGATCGGTCATAACAAACGCGCAGCCCTTTGTAGTTACCCACAGGCACAAAGCTTACGCCGTGGCCCATAACGGCAACCTGGTAAACGCCCATATCCTGAAAAGGGAACTGGAAGAGGAAGGCTCGATCTTCCAGACTACAATGGACAGTGAAATTTTTCTGCACCTGTTTGTCAAGGGTTTGAAACACGGGTTTGAAGGCGCTCTTGTCAGGGCTGTGCAGCGTTTGAGAGGCGCCTACTCCTTTGTGCTCCTCACGAGCCGCGGAGAAATAATCGGAATAAAGGATCCCAACGGGTTCAGGCCGCTTTGCCTTGGCCGTTTGAACGGCCATTACGTTCTTGCATCAGAGACCTGCGCCCTTGATCTGCTTGAGGCGGAATTCATCCGGGAGCTGGATCCCGGTGAAATAGTCATAATAGACGAAAACGGCATACGAAGCATCTTTCCACACAAAAAGACCAAAAGAACTTTTTGCATATTCGAACTGATCTATTTTGCCCGGCCCGACAGCACCATCTATGGAAACAACGTCTACCTGGTCAGGAAGGCTCACGGCCGGCGGCTGGCCGAGGAGTCCCCGGTGAATGCGGACCTGGTCATGCCCTTCCCTGATTCCGGAAACTATGCAGCCCTTGGTTACTCCCAGGCTTCCAGCATTCCCTTCGAATTCGGCATGATAAGAAATCATTACGTGGGAAGGACCTTTATCCAGCCCAGCCAGAGTATGCGCGATTTCGGGGTAAGGATGAAGCTCAACCCGGTAAAGGAACTGCTCGCTGGCAAACGGATAGTCATCATAGAGGATTCCATTATAAGGGGAACCACGGCCAGAACACGGATCAGGGCATTGCGTGAACTAGGTGTAAAAGAGGTGCACATGCGGGTTAGCTGCCCGCCTCACCGTTTCCCTTGCCATTATGGCATCGATTTTTCCACCCGCGGAGAGTTGATAGCAGCAAGGATGAGCGTGGATGAGCTGGCGGATTTCCTGGGCCTTGACTCGCTTGCCTACCTGAGCCTTGAGGGCATGCTGGAGGCCACGGGCGTGGACCGGCCAGAGGAAAATTTCTGCAAGGCTTGCTTTGACGGTCATTATCCTGTATCTTTTGAAAAGGGTCTTACCAAGGAATGCCTTGAGTCTTGATGTACCTGTTTTATCCCGGGGAATAATCTTAGTCCTCATGGGTGGGGGTTCTCCGTAATAAAACAGGTCCGGGTGTTTGAACCTTTGCAAAAGCGGGGGACTCATGATCGAATCACGGTATCTCAAGGATAATGTCCAGAATATCCAGCGCTTGATGGCTATACCGGGATTAAAGGAGTTCGAAACCCGGAACCTGGCCAAGCTCCTCCGCCTGAGCAAAATCCGGGAGTACGAGGACGGGGAACAGATCATCCGCGAGGGCGACAACGATCCGTGGCTCTATTTCCTTTTATCCGGAGAAGTGGTGATCAAGAAAGAGGGGATGGAGATCGGCCGGATCAACAAGACAGGTGAAATTTTCGGTGAAATGAGGATCATAGACAGCCAGGTCAGGTCAGCCTCTGTCTATGCGGTGGGAAAAACCCTGGTCCTCGGGGTGGATACTTCAGCCAAGGGGCGCCTCTCCACGACCGATCCCAAGGATGAACGCCTCGATTTCCTGCTCCTGCTGTATCGCATATTCGCAGAATACATGTCCATACGCCTCAGGGCCACCAATGAAGAACTCATCAAGGCCAAAAAGCAGATAGAAGAATTGAAATCTCTCATCAGGTCCCGCTGAGCCACATCCACACGATCGATTGACGCCCATGAAGAAACGCACGGTCTCATTTTCCAAGAATGCTGTAAACGTATTTTTCCATGTCACCACACGGTGCAACCTTTCTTGCAGTCATTGCTACATCAATCCAAAAGAGCACGGCACCGGTATGGTTCCAGCAGATGAGGCTGTTTCATGGCTGAGGCTTTTTTTGCCGGAAAAAAGGCCTGCAAACCTGGTTCTCCTCGGGGGGGAGCCGACCCTGCACCCGGATCTTTCACTTATCGCAGCCGCTGCAAAGGAAATGGGATACGCGTCCGTAACCGTGGACACGAACGGGTATCTGTTTTGTGACATCCTTGAGCGCAGCAGCCCGGATGTGATCGACTATTTCAGCTTCAGCTTAGATGGCGCCACGCGAGAAACATGCGACCTGATCAGGGGCAAGGGGTGCTACAGCAGGTGTACGGACGGAATCGCGCGGGCGCTTGAAAAGGGTTTCGGGGTCAGTGTCATCTTCACGGCCAGCAGCAGGAACATTGGAGAGCTTCCCCATATGCCGCCTTTGCTTTTGGAACTCGGAGTAAAGAGATTTTTTATCCAGGTCATAGGGATCAGGGGGCGGCCGGGCAAGGAACACGATACCGGGCTTCAGCTCACAAGGGAAACATGGCTCTCGGTTGTGCCCGGGACCGCTGAAAAGGCTGCATCAGCCGGTATCACCACCATATACCCCAGGGTGTTTCTTGATGAAGGAGAAGAATTCGCCTGTGCCGGGCTGGTTGCGGAGGATTACTTTATATTTCCAAACGGCAGGGTCTACCGGTGCCCCTTGTGCGAGGACTACCCGTTGCACAGTCTGATGATCGAAGGCGGACGCCTTGTCCCCATGCCCGGGATAAATGAATCCAACCTGTTTTGCCTGAACATTCCCGAGGGATGTGTCATGAACCGCCTGGTTCAACCGGGGAACCTGCGTTACCGCACCGACGGAACGCCTGAATACCGCATAGCCTGCTGCCTTCTCAAGGAAGAGGTGACTCCATCTCCTCCGGAGAGATAGTCTCGACTGAAAATACCTGCTACGGCTTCGTAAAAAGCTCTGTATGCAAGGCGTCGCGAGCCGGAAAAGGCGAGGCGTACTGAAAGTACGTTGAGCCGCTTTCCGGCGAAGCGCAACGCAGCAGACGGACTTTTTACGAAGCCGTCCGTTATACATTGAAACGCACGGTAATTATATCCCCGTCTGCGACAATATATGTCTTTCCTTCCATCCTGAGGGTTCCTTGCTTTTTTGCCTCGTTCAGGCTCCCTGCCGCAATGAAATCATCATAGGAGACGACCTCTGCCCGGATGAATCCCTTTTTCATGTCCGTGTGTATAGCGCCTGCCGCATCCTGGGCGCAGGTCCCCTTCTTTATGGTCCATGCCCTGACCTCGTCCTTGCCCACGGTGAAAAAGGATATCAGGCCGCATGCCTTGTAGGAGGCCTGTATCACGCGATGAGCCGCAGATGCCGGTATGTTGAACTCCGACAGGAGCTCGGCTGCTTCTTCCTCGTCCATCTGGGCCAGTTCATGTTCGAGTTTCGCCCTGATGACCAGGGGGATTGCGTCTGTTATGCCGGATGCGAATCCAGGAAGGCTTTCGTCTTCATCGGTGTTATTGAAAAGGACGAGCATGGGCTTTGCAGAAACAAACGCGTAACCTTTGAGCAGCTTTTCTTCCGCCAGTTCCGGAATCCTTCTTATGGGTATCCCCTTGTCCAAGGCCTTTTTACACTCTTCGAGCAGGAGATGCTCTTTTTCATTGTAGCGCTTGCCCTTTTTCCTTTCCGTTTCCATCCGCTCGAGCCGTTTTTCCGTCACTGCGAGGTCAGAAAGTATGAGCTCCTGCTCCATTGTTCTGTATTCATCTTCAGGCCTGGCCTCTTCTATGCCATAGAGGGGAAAGTTTCTTACCACAAGTATGAGGGCGTCTGTATCGCGAATCTCCCTGGGCAAAAGGGGGCTTTCTCCCTCTTCCACCTTTGTGCCTGCCCCGGGAAGAAGGTACTCCACCTGGGCATATATTGTCTTTTTCGGTTCAAAGATCCTTGAAAGCTCGTCGATCCTGGGATCAGGAACCCTTACGGTCCCTATGCGGGTTTCGCCCTTGTTTCCCGCACCTGGAAATTCCCGGCAAAGCGCTTCGAAAACGGTTGTCTTGCCTGCATGCCGGCGGCCTATTATTCCTAGTTTCATTTTTTTAACCTCTTTTTAGCGGTTTTACCCCTTTTACCAATTGAAAATTAATGAGGTATTCTCCCGGACATGTATCCTGGATAAATGTCCAAAATCCGGGCAGTTTGAAAGCAGCTGAAAAAGATTCTCAAAAGGAGTCCACAGAAAAGAGCCTGCACGTGTTTTCCCATACAATCTGTGCGAACTCTTGCTCCGGCCCTTTCTTCACCTGTGTCACCCTGGCAAGGATGTCTGCTACAAATGCGGGTTCGTTCCTCCTGAACCTGTTACGCCTGGGTGACGGGGTCAGGTATGGCGCGTCGGTTTCCACGAGTATGCGGTTCTCCGGTATGTATGAAACAAGCTCCCGCAGCTGCGAACCCCTCTCCGCCAGGGTCACGATGCCGGTGATCCCTATGTAGAATCCGAAATCAAGGTATTTTTCAAGCTCCTGCCTGTTACCGGAGAAGCAGTGTACAACACCAGGATAACCAGGATCGAGCAGTTCCTTTATTATTTCAAAAAACCTTCCGCCTGAATCCCGTTCATGGAATATGAGGGGCAGGCCCGTGTTTTTTGCCGCTTCCATCTGGGCCGCAAACCATTTTTCTTGTATATCCCTGGGGGAATACATCCTGTTGAAGTCGAGACCGGTCTCTCCCCAGGCCCGGACTGTGCCGTTATTTTCAGCAAGGGCAGTGAGCCGCTTGAGAGCTTCCCAGGAACAGGATTTCGCATCATGGGGATGAATCCCCACCGAGGCGAAACATCCCGGGTATTTTTCAGCAATTTCTATTGCCTGTTTCGATGTCTTTTCGGTTATCCCAACAACCATCATCGACACTACACCATCCCGGGCAGCCCGGAGAATAACCTCGTCTAAGTCCTTTGCAAACGCCCTGTCATTGAGATGGCAGTGGCTGTCAAATATTTTCATTTCAGGATAGCCTCCTGTTGATTCTGATTTTTATGACTGCATGGGTATTATCAAACGGCTGCCTTCGCGCATCCGGCATACGGGAAAGCTCTCACGGGCCTGAGGCGGCAAAATCCTTTCCTGCCGGGCGGTGCGACGACGGAAATGTTACGATTCCGTGTATCACCAGCAGGTTTTTTGATCAAGCCTGCTGGAAAGATGATCGAATTATTTGACTGGAAACCGGCTGGGACTGTTTATAGATGGTGCAATAAAGGCCCTGATCCACTGCCCATACGCCATGATGCGGACATGGCTATGAGCTTGCAGGTCAGTTCAGAGGCAAACCTGAAGGCTGCCGCAGGATCTTTCCCCTTGGCAAGGGCTGCGGCAAATGCCGAGGCAAAGGTGCAGCCTGTCCCGTGGGTGTTTTTTGTTTCAATCCTGGGGTGGGTTTGGGTAATGATGTTTTTGTTCTGATCGTCCGGTTTCCTGAGCACGAGGGTGTCTGTAAACGTCTTTGCCGGAGAAAAATGCCCGCCCGTTACAATGACCCCGGAAAGGCTTGCATACTTTTCCAAAAGAAATGCGGCTGCGTCTGCAGGAGGGATGCCCGGCCTGCCGGAGAGGAGTTCCAGCTCCATCTTGTTGGGGGTTATAAAGTCTGCTGTTTGCAGGATCTCTTTAGCTATACCGTGCTCTGATCCGGGGGTTGCAAGGGAGTCCATAGAGGAGGACTTCATGACCGGATCCCAGACCACTGTGACCCCTTCAAGCAGGGGCGCAACTGCACGTGCAGTATCGATTCCCGTTATCATGCCGATTTTTACCACGGAAATCCGAAGGTCAGTAAGGACCGCCCGCACCTGCTCGGCCACGAGACCGGGATCAACCGGTATAACCTTGCAGACACCCAGCGTATTTTGCACGGTTATGGCGGTGATGGCGGCAGCGCCGTAAACACCGCACCTGGCAAATGTTTTCAAATCGGCCTGGATACCCGCCCCGCCTGACGGATCAGATCCGGCCACCGAGAGGACCGCAGGCGGTGTTTTCATTGAATTTTGCTCGATGCTCATGGAGGACAAATCCATAAAGATTCGAGGTTACACCAATGGATCCGTTGCAAACCCCTTCAAACGCTTGGTGCAAAGGCTACCTGCGGGATTTAACGTAATCATAGATCCTGGGATGATAGATCACCTCGTAGAACGACCTGCCCGATATTCCGGTTATGGCGAGGCTTCTCGGGGATATGGTAGGTATCCTGGCTTCCCGGACAATGATGCGCTGGAACGATCCTGATTTCGTGGGGAACTTGCCCGTGTGCACTATTATGGGCTCCTTGTGGATCTCGGGGATCCGGCATTCGATCCGCTGCAGGTGGATTTCGTCTGCAAGTTTTGCAAAAGCCGGCTCGGAAAGCTCGATCCCCATGACATTGTATCTCAATATCGGGTTGGGGATCAGTGGGTTTTCAGGAGCTTCTGCCGGGTCCACGGCAAAAAGGTAAAGCCTGAAAGGGAGTTTTTTGCCTGCAAAGTAGTTCATCAAGACACGGTCACAGCTTGAAAGCCTGTCTGCCTCGTTTATGGCCGGCGAGATAAGCACCTGGGTGTTTTCATCAAAGAATATCGTGGGGGCTTCGTCGGCCAGGCTGATGCCTATGCCTATTTCGAGCGGGGGCAGGCCGTGATCCTTGTTCTCCTTGTTGTAACGGTGAAGAATCATCATCATGTTGACTGCAAGTCCGCACGCCCTTGCAACCGCATACCAGTCTTCCGGCGCATCCGCATATTCAAAGATCGAGATTATCAGGGCGTCCCCCTCGATAAAGACCTTCTTGGCGCCGTATTCCGAAAGCAGGCCCGTGATGGGATCATAGAAGTTCATGCTAAGGTTGGTCGCCGGGTTCAGCCCCTTTTCCTTCATCTCCTTGATCATCTCGGTGGATCCCCGAACATCCGCCTTCAGCACCACGTGCCGCAGGACACTGGACTGATCAGGCCGGACCTCTTTTGCAAGGACGAATTCATACAGGGTGTTATTGCCCCTGGACAGCTCGACCTGCTTGGGTTCCTCCAGGATATTTATGCACTCCATGGTCTCTTTGAAGATGATATAGTTGTTCAGGTCCCTGTGGTACCTTGTAAAATCATACAGGAACCTGACCAGGGCCATGAGGCGTTTTTTCCTGCCCGTGCGCCTGATCCGCGAATACATCCTTCTCAAGGGAGCGACCGATATACGGCTTCCGGAAAAACGGTTGAACCTCTTGATCTTTCTTGCAATGGTCTTTCTCGATTTCCTGGACGAGATGTATTGAAGTATTTCATTATAGGAAAGTGGCGGGCAATACGTGGAACCTGCTTCTTCTATCATGTATGCCGCTATTACGGCGTCCATTATGTTTTCCTTGCGGAACGCCTTGTACAAGGCCAAAAGCCTGCGCTTTTGTTCGGAAAAGCGCTTTTTCAATGCCTCGATCTTTTCTTTGTCTTCCTTTTTCGCCTTGGCTTTCTGGATCTCTTCTGTGGTTTTGAATATGTCGAACAACTCTTCTATGTTTTGTTTCTTTCTCAGGAAAAGATCGCTTTCAGGCTTTATGCGAAGCTGTTCCAGTGCCGCTTCCCGGTGGGGGAGGATAGTGGAGCATGTCTGCTCTATGTCCTGGGACGCGGCATTTTTTGCCACATGGAACTGAACACTTTTTTCAAGCAGTTGCAGTATGTTTGCGTAATTCAAGGGATCTTCGAGCCTGTGGCCCAGAAGTATGTAATGATCCATCATGAAACGCTCGCTGGGCCGGCCAAATGAAAAGAGCAGGGGGTTTTCAAAAAGCTCGCCTGCAAGAAGGGATTCACGGCCGAAGTCAGCCTCCCTCAATGTATCGATTTCCTGCCTGCACTCGTTGAAATAGGTGAAGAACTCGGCCGCTGTCTTCTGGCAGATTTCGGATTTCCTTGAAACAACGGATGTGATCTCCTCTTTCAGGGCAAAGACAGATTCAGTCCTGTGGGCGATCTCCTGTTTCCTGATGACATCCTTGAAGTGCCCCTGTAGCTGGTCAAAAGCCTTTTCAACCTCGGCTAAAAGTTTCTTAACAACTGCTACCTGGGCCAGGTAGTCTATCTGGACCTCTGACGCAGCCTTTGCCTTTGATTCGGCTTCTTTCATCAGTTCGAGACACACCTGCTTGAACCGGGAGATCTCCTTGAACCAGTTCACCTTTGAGCTTGGCTGCAACGGAGTCGATACACCGGAATACTTGACTATCAGGTTCACAAGCAAGGGTGAAGCTGCCGCTGATAGCTCGGGGCTCAGGTATACATCATAACGGAGATTGTCTATTCCCAGCCTGAGGCGTTCAAGAGGGATATATGCGGTTGCGTGTTCCGGGGAACCGTTGTCTGCGATGTATCTGTCTTTATTGTTTTCCATTTGAAAAAACGCCCCGGGCAAAAAATTGCCATAAAGACCTGAAAGCCGGTTGCCTTGTGACGGCAATGACCCGCGGTCCGCCAAGCAGAGGGGGACTAAGCGCGGATCAGGAGTATGAATGATCTTCGTCCGGGAATTTGTGGGTTTCGACTTCCATCACGTATTTTTCAAGCGCCCTGATCCCCTCCTGCCTCAAGGAGGCATACTGCTTTACAAACTTCGGAAGACGCCTTGCATGCAAACCCAGAAGATCGTGGAGTACAAGTATCTGTCCGTCGCAGTGGGGGCCCGCGCCTATCCCTATGGTCGGGATGGACAGGGTCTGGGTGATCTTTTTTGCGATCATGGATGGAATCCCCTCGAGCACCACAGAGAACGCCCCTGCCTCCTGGACTTTTTTTGCGTCCGCGATCAGCCTTTCCTCGTCCTTTTGGACCCTGTAGCCGCCCATCTGGTGTACCGACTGGGGGGTAAGGCCGATGTGGGCCTGGACCGGAATCCCGGCTTCTGTTATCGCTTTTATGATATGGGAGACCGACGCCCCTCCCTCGAGCTTGACCGCGGCGGCTCCGGCTTCCTTGAGGAACCTGCCGGCGTTTTCAATGGCGTCCTTTGTTGACGCCTGGTAGGACATGAAAGGCATGTCACCTATCACGAGAGCGTTTTTAGCGGCCCTGGCCACGATCCTGGTGTGGTATATCATCTGGTCCATGGTTACAGGAAGAGTGGTATCTTCCCCACAGACGACCATACCGACGGAATCGCCCACCAGGATGACATGGATTCCAGCCTGGTCCGCCATCTGCGCAAAGGGAAAGTCATAGGCAGTGACCGCGGCTATCTTTTCCCCGCGCTCTTTTTTTACAAGCAAAGTCTTTACGGTAATAGCTCCCATTCTTCACCTTTTCCGGCCTGTTTGTCGTGAAAATACATCCCGGATGCCTGTGGAGTCTTTATTTATCTTGATTTGTTCCCGGCCTTTTTCCCCTGGCGTGGATACCTGCAAAATCCGGAAAAAGGGCGCATGGCCGCCGAAAAACGCCTGCCAGCAGCCGTCCTGCTCCCATTCGAAGATCCCGGGCGCGTTTTTTGCGTTTCAGCTCCTGTTTTCCTGGCAATTACTTGAATCGTATTGACGAATCCAAGGCTTTTGCTTATAAGAGCAAGTTTAATGTTTCATTTTCTGGTACACGCTTCATTGCGGAATGAATCCAAAACCACAACATAAGGATTATTCAAAGCAAATAACAAATACGAACAAGGTCTGTTCAAGCGCCACGGTTGCTTGCGGGACAAGTATAACCGAGACTTGAGCCGGCGCATGCTTTTTTGAAAGCATATCATGCAAACAGATCAAACATTATCGTGTATATAAAAAATTCGTATAGATTGCAAACAACTATGGGAAAGAAAAGCTGAAACAGGTTGTATGAAATTTGCCGTATTCCCGGTGGCGGAGGATCTCTTGCGGGTCCGCACCTGTTATGATGACACGACTCTTTCCCGGGTTTTCATACCCTACCAGGATGGATCAGCATGCAATTTCAACTTGTAAGGGGTTTTAAAGACATATTGCCCGATGAGGCCGGATTGAGGAGGAGCATTGAATCAGCGGCCCGGGAACTCCTGGAATCCTTCGGGTTTTCCGAGATGCAGCCCCCGGTGCTCGAGCACACCGGCCTTTTTGCCAGAAGCATAGGAGCGCATACGGATATCGTTGAAAAGGAGATGTATACCTTTCCGAGCAGCCGCGGGGCATCGCTCACCCTCAGGCCCGAAGCCACCGCTTCTGTTGCCCGCGCATACATCCAGCACAAGATGTATGCCAAAGATCCAGTGGCAAAGCTTTACACCATAGGCCCCATGTTCAGGAAGGAACGCCCGCAAAAAGGCCGTTACAGGCAGTTCTACCAGATAAACGCCGAGGTTTTCGGAGTCGCGTCCGCCTACATGGACGCCCAGCTTGTATACCTTCTTGTTAAATTTTTCACCCGTGTAGGGGTCACCGGGCTTTCGGTACATATAAACTCCCTGGGCTGCCCTGAATGCAGGCCCGGCTTCTCCAAAAGCCTGGTTGAATTTCTAGGGCAAAAGGAGGATAGCCTTTGTGGCGACTGCCGCCGCAGGAAGGAGAAAAATCCGCTCAGGGTGCTTGACTGCAAGGTTCCCGGATGCCGCGAGGCCATGGAAGGCGCGCCGGTGATCAGCGACTTTTTGTGCGATGAATGCCGGGATCATTTCGACACCCTCAAGGCCGCCCTCGATGCAGCTGGTATAGAATACGAACTCGATCCAAGGCTTGTAAGGGGCCTTGATTACTACACCAAGACAGCCTTCGAGATACAGACAAGCGAACTGGGCGCCCAGAACGCTGTTGCAGGGGGAGGAAGATACGACGGCCTCGTCTCTTTGCTTGGCGGGCCGGACCTGCCTGCAGTCGGGTTTGCCATAGGGTTGGACAGGCTGGTGGATCTTGTCCGCATGAAACAGGAGCCTCAGGACAGGGGCCCCGATATTTTCGTTCTTCCCCTGGGCGAGGCGGCCATGGCCCAGGCTTTTTTAACGGGTTCGGCCCTGGCCGAGGCCGGCATCAGGACCGAGGTCGATTTTTCCGGCCGAAGCCTCAAGGCGTTAATGCGCAGGGCAAACCGAGTGGGGGCAGCCTTTGTTCTTATCATGGGAGAAAACGAGATAAAGAAAGGTACCTGCATAGTAAAGCACCTGGAGACCGGTGAGCAGCAGGAGGTCTCATTGCGGGAATGCCTCGAGGCGGTTGATGACTGGCTGAAAAAGCTTGCGCCCTGAACTATGAACCGCTTTAACGTGAAAACACCTCCGGGGCCGAGTGAAAAACAGCCCTGTTTTCATGCCCGGGCGTGATTGCTTCTGATCATGAAAGCTTACGTGTCAGGGAGGTTTGAAAAGATCGCCTGCCGGTATGATCTTTGATGAATGACAACATTTAACCTTATTTTGGCAAGGGAGCAGTACAGGTGACAGATAAACTCGGAACAATGAGAAGGACCCATCATTGCAATGCCCTTACCGCGGCGGATGCGGGCAAGGAGGTTGTGCTGATGGGTTGGGTCCAGAGAAGGCGCGACCACGGCGGTGTGATATTCGTGGACCTGCGTGATCGCGAGGGCATAACCCAGGTGGTCTTCAATCCCGAACGCAACGCCGGGGTGCATGAAAAGGCCCATGCCCTCAGGAACGAGTTCGTTATAGGCGTGAAGGGTGTTGTGGAGCTCCGGCCCGAGGGGATGGAGAACCCGTCTCTCAAGACCGGCGAAATCGAGGTTATGGTATCAGAATTGAGAATCTTCAACCATGCCAAGACACCGCCGTTTCTCATAGAGGATGATATTGAGGTGGGCGAGAACGTCCGCCTGGCAAACAGACACCTTGACCTGAGAAGACCCCGGCTCCAGAAAAACATTATCATGCGCCACAGGGTCGCTGCCGCTGCAAGGAGTTTTCTCAATGAAAACGGGTTTATCGAAATAGAGACCCCTTTCCTGACCAGGAGTACGCCCGAGGGTGCCCGCGACTACCTTGTTCCAAGCAGGCTTAACCCTGGAAACTTCTATGCCCTTCCCCAGTCTCCCCAGCTCTTCAAGCAGCTTTTGATGATTGCGGGTTTCGACCGCTACTACCAGATAGTAAGGTGCTTCAGAGACGAGGATTTGCGGGCCGACAGGCAGCCCGAGTTCACCCAGATAGACATGGAGATGTCGTTTGTCTCCGAGGCGGAAGTAATGGAGGTTGCCGAAGGGCTGATCGCCTCAATTTTTTCTTCTGTTCTGGGAATGGAGATAGAAAGGCCGTTTCCCCGCATGACATATGCCGATGCAATCGGCCGTTACGGGCTGGACAAGCCGGATATACGCTTCGGCCTCGAGCTTTGCGATATAACCGATATTGTTGCGGATTGCGGTTTCAATGTCTTTTCCGGAGCGGTGAAGCGGGGTGGAATCGTCAAGGCCATAAACGCCAAGGGATGCGCCGACTTCACGAGAAAGGAGATCGACGATTTCACGGATTTCGTGTCGGTTTACAGGGCAAAAGGTCTTGCGTGGATAAGGGTCAAGGAGGATTCCTGGCAGTCTCCCATAACGAAATTCTTCACTGAAGAAGAGAAGCAGGCCATGGCCTTGCGTCTCGACATGCAGCCCGGCGACATCGTCTTTTTCGGCGCGGATCATCCCGCCATAGTAAACGAGGCCCTGGGGCACCTGAGGAACCACATGGCAAGGCGGCTCGGGCTGGTGGATGATTCAGCCTACAAGTTCTTGTGGGTGACTGATTTCCCGATGTTCGAATACGACGAAACCGAGAAGCGCTACCAGGCCATGCACCATCCGTTCACTGCCCCGGCTGATTCAGACCTGGATTTCCTTGAGTCTGATCCCGGCAAGGTGCGATCAAGGGCATACGATCTTGTGCTGAACGGCACCGAGATAGGCGGGGGAAGCATCCGTATCCACACCAGGGAGGTGCAGGAAAGGGTACTCGATGCCATGGGGATCCCTAAAGAAGAATACACGGAAAAATTCGGTTTCCTGATATCCGCACTGGAATCAGGCGCCCCTCCCCACGGTGGTATAGCCTTTGGATTTGACCGCCTGATGACCATCCTTTGCGGTTGCAGCTCCATCCGCGAGGTGATCCCGTTTCCAAAGACCCAGAAAGGGGCATGCCTCCTTACCGATGCCCCATCACCGGTATCGAGGCTCCAGTTGAAGGAGCTCGGGTTGAAGCTTGACAAGAGCTGAAAAATTTGTTCCACGTTTATTTTTGCTTGACATTTAATACCAGGATGGCTAATAGAGCAATTCTGTTCATTCCCCAGTAGCTCAGTCGGCAGAGCAGGTGGCTGTTAACCACCGGGTCCGCGGTTCGAGTCCGTGCTGGGGAGCCAGATTACAATCCGCCAACTCCGGCGGTTTTTAATTAACGCAAAAACCCCGATGGGTAATCCCCTCGGGGTTTTGTCGTTTCTACTTATTTTTCAAGTAGTTATACTCCTCCACTGTAATTTTGCGGTCAATTTTGCACCACTTTGCGGTCGATTTTGCACCAGTTCGTGAAAAATTTTTTAAAAAAACCGCTCAACCTCGCAAAATCATTGCAATTTCCCACGTTTACCCTCTCAATCCCGGGCAGGCCCACCTAGTGCAAAATCATTCACCACATCACAGATGCCGCGTCCTGGTCTGGCTTTACGTGGAGAGCGCCGGCAGAAGTCATACTGCCCTTCGGCTGGCGAATGGTTTCTGGCAAGCTTATGGTAGATGACTTCCGGATATTTCTTGACACCAACTGTCACTAACTGCAAACTATGTAAGTTGGATGAAATACAATGACATGAAATCAGCCTTGCGGCTAGAGAGGTGCTTCTGATGGATAAAAAACCAGGCGAGGTCTTGACCATCGAAGAGTTGTCTGTCTACCTGAAAATACCGAAATCGACGCTCTACAAGCTCGTTCGGGAAGGCAAGGTCCCGTGCCAGAAGATTGGCCGCCATTGGCGCTTCCGGAAGGAAGCCATTGACCGCTGGTTGGAAGAGACGCATAGCGATACGAAAGACGGAGGAAACGAGTAATGGCGGAGTCCTTGGCGGATCAGGTTCTGCGAAAGATCGCTGATGCTCGCGAGCTCTATCACCGCCTGATCCTGATAGTGGCCCCGGCGGGAAGCGGGAAGGCCCACGATTTGAACACCCTCATCGACAAGCACCCCGCCTCCCAGACCCATCGCTGCTACTACGAGGTCCTGCAATGGATCCTGGAGTATACAGTTCGGACGGCTACAAAATCCGGCAGCAGGAGCTGGAATGGCTGGAGCACAAAGCGGCAAGACAAGGTTGCTTGCTTTTCAGCGGCCGTGCATGTGACCGCGAGGTACAAAGGAGAAGGTAGCCAATGGAAGCATCTCAACTGACTTGGATCACCAACTTCATTTGGAGCATCGCGGATGACGTTTTGCGCGATCTTTATGTACGCGGCAAGTATCGCGATGTCATCCTACCAATGACGGTGATCCGACGTCTTGATGCCGTTTTAGAGCCTACCAATCGGGCCGTGCTCGACATGAAGGCTTCACTCGACAAAGCTGGCGTCGTGCATCAGGATGCAGCGCTGCGCCAGGCGGCAGGCCAGGCTTTCTACAACACCTCGAAATTCACACTGCGCGACCTTCGTGCTCGCGCCAGTCGTCAGCAACTCGAGGCGGACTTCCGAGACTACCTGGATGGTTTCTCACCTAACGTCCAGGAGATCCTTGACAATTTTGAATTTCGCAACCAGATCCCACGGCTCGCCAAGGCTGACTCCCTGGGCACATTGATCGAAAAGTTTCTTGACTCGCGCATCAATCTAAGCCCCGAGCCGGTCTACAACAGCGACGGTTCTGTGCGCCTGCCGGGGCTCGACAATCACGCAATGGGTACCATCTTCGAGGAATTGGTGCGCCGCTTCAACGAAGAAAACAACGAGGAGGCAGGAGAGCACTGGACACCTCGCGATGCAGTCAAACTGATGGCGCGTCTTATCTTTGAGCCTATCGCCGATCAGATCGAATCCGGCACCTATTTGCTCTACGACGGGGCCTGCGGAACAGGCGGTATGCTAACGGTTGCCGAAGCAACCTTGCTCGAACTGGCCCGCAAACGCGGCAAAGAGGTCTCGGTACACCTTTTCGGCCAAGAGATCAATGCCGAGACCTACGCCATCTGCAAGGCAGATCTGCTGCTCAAGGGTGAGGGGGACGCCGCAGACAACATTGTCGGCGGCCCGGAGCATTCGACTCTCTCGAACGACGCCTTCCCGTCGCGTGAGTTCGACTTCATGCTTTCCAATCCTCCTTACGGCAAGAGCTGGAAAAGCGACTTGGAGCGCATGGGAGGCAAGAAAGGCGTCAAGGATCCGCGCTTCATAGTGCAACACAATGGAGAAGAACTTTCACTGCTCACCCGTTCGAGCGACGGTCAGTTACTGTTCCTGGTCAACATGATCTCAAAGATGAAGCACGACACGCCGCACGGCAGCCGTATCGCTGAGGTCCACAACGGCTCGTCGCTCTTCACGGGCGACGCCGGCCAGGGTGAGAGCAACATCCGGCGCTGGATCATCGAAAACGACTGGCTCGAAGCAATCGTCGCGTTACCGCTCAATATGTTCTATAACACCGGCATTGCCACCTACATCTGGGTGCTTACCAACCGCAAGCCCGAGCACCGCAAAGGCAAGGTGCAGTTGATCGATGCGACTCAGTGGTACAAGCCACTGCGCAAGAACCTGGGCAAGAAAAACTGCGAACTGTCTGAAGAAGACATTCGCCGCATCATCAACACGTTTCTCGCCTTCGAAGATACCGAACAGTCTAAGATCTTCCCCAACGCGGCGTTCGGCTACTGGAAGGTCACGGTGGAACGCCCGCTACGCATTCACGGGATTGATCCTGAACGGGCCTACAAGGCTGCAGAGATCAAGAAACTGAAGGCAGAAGGCGAACGCGGCGAAGATACCTCACCGGTGATCCGCAAAATCCACAAGCGGGGAACGGCACCCGATCCTCTGCGGGGTCTTTTTGAGGTCACTATCGACGGCAAACAGCGCGTCGTCGAATACGAGCCGGACACGGAGCTACGCGACACCGAGCAAATCCCGTTTCTCGAGTGCGCCGCCTGCAGCCAGCCGGGCTACATACCCACCGGGGCAGACGCACAAGCGGCGATCGAAGCCTTCCTGCGCCGCGAGGTGCTGCCCTATGCGCCAGACGCCTGGTACAAACCCGACAGCATCAAGATCGGCTACGAGATCAGCTTCAACCGTTACTTTTACAAGCCCAAGGCCATGCGACCGCTTGAGGAAATCCGCGCCGACCTGCTGGCGGTGGAGAAGGAGGCTAAAGGGTTGCTGGAGGAAATTATAGGAGTAATAAATGCGTGATGTACAGAAACCCGACCATATCAGCTTGAATTCCCTTGTGGAAAAACTCAAAGAAGGGCGCTTCGTCATTCCCGATTTTCAACGGGATTTTGAATGGAAGCCTTGGGACATCCGAGACCTGATGCGATCAATATTTCTAGATTACTACATTGGGGGCTTATTGCTTTGGAAAGGAGAAAAAAAGAACTTCTCAGCCTTAGCCTGTGAACCAATTTATGGTTATCAAGGGAATGGGAAACCGGAATACATAATCCTTGATGGGCAACAGCGCTTGACCGCTATGTATTATGTATTTACAGCACCTGATGTGCCGCTGCCGAATCGCTCCAGTCGGGCATTCTATTTTATTCGAGTGGATCAGTTTATGGCTGAAGCCTATGATGACGCATTTTACTATGACTGGCTCACCAATCGATGGAGGAAAATTCTGGCAGATCCGAAAAACCAATACGAAGAACACATCTTCCCGTTGTCAATGATTGGAAAGGGTTTCGCCTTGAGGCCATTATACAAGTGGTTAGAAGGCTATGAAAAGTATTGGGAAAATAAGGTCCATGAAGCTAAAAAATATGGGGATGGTGAGGTTCTGAAACAAGTATTACAGAAATTACAAGATGCTAAACAATTCGCCGACCACATTCTTGGTATTGTAGGTGAATATCAGATTGCATATGTAGAACTGGATAAAGATCTGCCAGTAGACAAGGTTTGCGATATATTTACCCAGATAAATAGCCGGGGTGTTCGCCTAGATGTTTTTGACTTAATCAACGCCCTTCTCAAGCCTAAAGGATTGCAACTCAAGCACATGTGGCGAGAAGCCGCACCTCGGCTTTCCAGCATCGAGACGGAACGCATGGATCGGTATGTGCTGCAGACTATGTCGATGCTTCAGCAAGGATATTGTTCCTCCAAATATCTGTACTTTCTGTTACCCGGGCAGGAAAAGACCATCCGCGAGCCAGATGGTACGCGCCGTAAGGAAATTTTAATCCGTGATACTCGTGAATTTGTAATGCTCTGGGATAAGGCGGTGGAAGCGCTGGAATCTTCCATCCGGCTGCTGAAGGACCCCCGTGAGTTTGGCGCCATTTCATCCAAATACATGCCTTATGTGTCTATTTTGCCCGCTTTTGCATCCATGCAGGCCCATATTAACACACTACCCCCAGAGCGAAAATTAGATGCCCAGCGCAAGGTACGTGCCTGGTATTGGGCAAGCGTGTTTACCAACCGTTATTCTGGCGCGGTGGAATCCACCAGCGCGCGCGATTTTTTGGATTACAAAACCTGGCTGGATAACGAAGAAGCCCGACCAGCGTTGTTGGCTGAATTCGAGTCCCGTTTCCAAAGACTGGACCTGCGGCGCGAAGTCAAACGGGGATCATCCATTTATAATGGCATTTTCAATTTGCTCGTTTTGCAAGGGGCGCGCGATTGGATGACCGGTGCGGTACCACAACATGACGACCTTGATGACCACCACATCATCCCTGCATCCTGGGAGGGGAAAAAAGGCCTCAAGGATATCAGCATTGATACTGTACTGAACCGTACCCCGTTGACTGCTGAGACCAACCGTTACGTCATTAAGAATCGCCTGCCGAACCAATATTTATCCGACATGATTGCCCGTAATGGCGAACCAACGGTGCGCGATATCCTTGAATCGCATTTGATTTCAGCCAAAGCCTTCGATATCCTGTTGCGTAACCCCTTCACGCCCTCCGATTTCCTGGACTTTATTACCGAACGCGAACACACTATCAAACAAGCTATCGAGAGTTTGCTCATCCGCGGCCGGCTTGATTTGAATCCTCTTTTGCGTGATCTGGATGAACGGATCGAAAAGGTGGAACTGGCCCTGCGCACTGCCATTGTTGAGGCTCTGCAAAACGACCCTGCCCAACTCCCCAGCCACATCCGCATAAAAATTGAAGAGCGCCTGCAGCCCGCCTTGCGCCGCAACCTGTCCTTGAACGACAATGACTATAATACGCTGAAAGGCAAACTTGAATTTGCTGACCTGCGTGAACTGGAAGGCATCTTTGTTTCCAAATCAATATGGCCAAAGTTTGAGTCATACTTTCAGAACAAGCCCCAACTCTCCAATCGTTTCAACCAACTGGCAGAATTACGCAATAGCATCCGTCACAGTCGTACTGTGAATGAAATTGTACGCAAGGACGGCGAAGCCGCGCTCCTGTGGTTCGAGGAGGTGCTCAAATTATGATCGCCAACCTCAAACCCTACTCCAAATACAAGGATTCCGGTATACCATGGCTGGGAGAGGTACCGGAGCATTGGGAGGTGATGCCGATAAAGCGCATTGCGCGGCTGAACCCAAGTAAGTCCGAAGTGTCTCCATCGTTGCGCAGCGCGGATGCCGTCTTTCTCCCAATGGAGAAGGTCGGTACCGATGGACGGATCGACACTTCGATTGTGATGCGTGTTTCAGAGCTTTGGAATGGATTCACATACTTCCGACAGAACGATGTTATCGTTGCTAAGATCACACCTTGTTTCGAAAACGGTAAAGGAGCCTGCCTAACAAACCTCCCGACAGAGATTGGATTTGGTTCAACAGAATTCCACGTGCTTCGGCCGTCAAGCGCAATATTGCCGGAGTTCCTTTACCACGTAACGATCCTTCGCGAATTCCGTCAGCTTGGAGTGGAGGCAATGACCGGAGCGGCGGGGCAACAGCGTGTCCCATCTACTTTCATAGAGCAGTTCCCTACGTGCCGTCCCCCTCTCCCCGAACAAACCGCCATTGTGCGGTTTCTGGACTGGGCGGATCGACGGATTCGGCGGGTGATTCGGGCGCGGCAGCGGCGGATCAATCTGCTTGAGGAATACAAGCAAGCCCTTATCAACCAGGCCGTTACTGGTCAAATCGACGTCCGCACGGGTAAGCCTTACCCCAAATACAAGGATTCTGGCGTCGAATGGCTGGGGCAGGTGCCGGAACACTGGGAGATAGTACGGATTAAGTTTGTAGCGCGTTTGAAAAGCGGTGAATCGATTACAGCGGAGCGTATCGAAGAAAATGGAGCGTTTCCTGTGTATGGTGGAAATGGTCTGCGGGGCTTCACGTCCGCCCACACACATGAAGGTGAGTTTGTATTGATTGGGCGCCAGGGCGCACTTTGTGGAAATATCAACTATGCGAGTGGTAGATTCTGGGCCTCAGAACATGCGGTTGTTGCACACCCATTACAGGACCTCGCTGTGCGATGGTTCGGAGAGCTATTGCGGTCAATGAA
Source organism: uncultured Desulfobacteraceae bacterium (assembly GCA_964451355.1). Taxonomy (GTDB): domain Bacteria; phylum Desulfobacterota; class Desulfobacteria; order Desulfobacterales; family Desulfosalsimonadaceae; genus CAYVIE01. Next base: position 24,209 of record CAYVIE010000001.1, on the reverse strand, counting down.
TCTAAACCAGTATTCAATCGCCGCTGCACAGCCAGGCCTTGCTGTGGAGCGAATCCAAAATCTACCAATACCTATCCCACCTTTACCTGAGCAGTACGCAATCGCTAATTACCTTGAAGAACAGATCGCAGCTATTGGCACCGCCATCGCAGCCGACCAGCGCGTCATCGAGTTGCTTCGTGAGTTCCGCACGCGCCTGATCGCCGATGTGGTCACGGGCAAGGTGGACGTGCGCAAGGCGGCGGCGAAACTTCCTGACGAGTCGCCCGAGGAGGAGGCGGAGCCGCTGGAGAATGCTGACGTGCTGAACGACATCGCCGAGGAATACTTGGAAGATGCCCCGAAAGGAGGAGAAGCATGAGTCCGATTCGGAATGAGGCCTATCTTCGAGGACTCGTGCGTGAACTCTGTAAACTCCCCAGGGAAACGGAGTGGGTCGAGTTCAAGAAGAATCGGGCTGATTCCCAGGACATAGGGGAGTATATATCCGCGTTAGCGAATGCTGCAGCGTTGAACGGTAAAGCTTTCGCCTACATTGTCTGGGGAATTGATGATTCCACTCATGATATCGTCGGCACCGGTTTTGCCGCCGACAGGGAAAAGGTGGGAAACGAGGAATTGGAGAACTGGTTGTTACGACTGCTTGAACCCAAAATCGATTTTCACTTTTACCATCTGAACATTGACGATAAGCCGGTGGTGGTGCTGGAAATCGGCCGGGCTTTCCGACATCCGGTACGGTTTTTGGGACAGGAGTTCATTCGAGTCGGTTCGTATAAAAAGAAACTGAAGGATTTTCCTGAAAAAGAACGAGAGCTATGGCGCATCTTCGACAAGACTCCTTTCGAGGAAGGAATCGCCGCGGAACGCTTGGATGACGCCGCAGTGCTGCAACTTCTGGATTATCCGTCATATTTTGATCTGCTTGGTCAGCCTCTTCCTGAAAACCGGAGGGGTATTCTGGCTGCGATGGCTGAAGACAGGCTGATTGGCCCGTGTCAGGCGGGTGGATGGAATATCACCAATCTCGGCGCTATTCTGTTTGCGAAACGCCTGCAGGACTTTCGTTCAATCAGTCGCAAGGCAATTCGCGTTATTCAATACAAGGGCAAGGGACGATTGGAACCGCTTAAAGAGCAGGAGGGAACCAAGGGATATGCAAGTGAATTTGAGGGTTTGATTAGTTTTATCAATGGATTGCTGCCAACGAATGAAATTATCAGACAGGCATTGCGTAAAACAGTGCCGATGTTTCCAGAATTGGCTGTGCGGGAGCTGGTAGCGAATGCGCTTATCCATCAGGATCTTTTTGTTCATGGTACAGGTCCAATGGTAGAGATATTTGATGACCGGATTGAGATTACAAATCCGGGCGAGCCGCTCGTGAATACAGAACGCTTTTTGGATACGCCGCCGAAATCACGAAACGAGACCATGGCTTCGTTGATGCGACGTTTTGGAATATGCGAGGAGCGCGGGAGCGGAATCGACAAGGTGGTCGCACAGGTGGAACTCTTTCAACTTCCGGCACCGCTTTTTGAAGTTCCGGAAGGTTTTACAAGAGTCGTCCTGTTTGCGCATAAGCGCTTGTCCTCAATGGATCGGGCGGATAGGGTCCGGGCCTGTTATCTGCATGCGTGCTTGAAGTATGTGACAGGTAGTTACCTGACTAATGCGTCGCTTCGGGAGCGATTCGGCGTGGAGGAAAAGAACAAGGCAGCAGTTTCTCGTTACATTCGAGAAGCCGTGGAAGATGGAAAAATCAAGCCTTATGATGAGCGAGCAGCCAGAAAGATGATGAAGTATGTTCCCTTCTGGGTGTAATTTTAATTGATGGGTAATTGATGGGTAATTGATGGAATGCTGTTTAGACACCGATATATAGCCTTAATAAGATTTTTGAATACTACATATTGTGAATTTTTAATTGATGGGTAATTGATGGGGAGATTCTATGGTTACGGACACCAGCGAAGCCGCTCTAGAGAGTCTTATCTGCCGAGCCCTTACCGGTAGCGACTGCTCACCTCGACCGGCTGGTTCACCACCCACGGTCGCTGAACCGCTGGCGTCCTACGGTGGCAGCGGATGGCTGCCGGGCGATCCGGCCGACTACGACCGGGAATACTGCGTAGATCTCGTTCAGCTTTCGGCTTTTCTTCACGCTACTCAGCCGGAGGTGGCGGAAACGCTCGCCTTGGACGAGGACAACCCCACACGTCGTAAGTTCCTGGCGCGCCTTCAGGGAGAGGTGAGCAGACGCGGTGTTGTGGATGTACTGCTAAACGGGATCAAGCACGGCCCGCACCACATTGAGCTCTTTTACGGTACGCCGTCACCAGGTAACGAGCAGGCTAAAGCACTCTATGAGCATAACCGCTTTTCCGTCACTCGCCAGCTCCGCTACAGCCGCGACGAGACACAGCGAGCGCTGGACCTTGCACTTTTTATCAATGGCTTGCCAGTTTTCACCTTCGAGCTCAAGAACCGTCTGACCAAGCAAACGGTTCATGATGCTATCCAGCAATACCGACGCGACCGTAACCCGCGCGAGAAGCTCTTCGAGCTTGGCCGTTGCGTGGCGCACTTCGCGGTGGACGACAGCGAGGTATGGTTTTGTACACACCTTGCGGGCAAGGCGTCATGGTTTTTACCCTTCAATCAAGGCTACAACGATGGCGCGGGCAATCCGCCCAACCCGAACGGGCTAAAAACCGATTATCTGTGGAAGAGCATCCTCACCCGTGAGAGCTTGACCGACATCCTTGAGAACTACGCTCAGCTTGTCGAGGAGAAAGACCCAAAGACCGGCAAGAAGCGACGCAAGCAGATCTTCCCCCGCTATCACCAGCTCGACGTGGTGCGAAAGCTCCTGGTTGACGTTACGGAGTACGGCGTAGGCCGACGTTACCTTATCCAACATTCGGCCGGCAGCGGCAAGTCGAACTCCATAGCTTGGCTGGCACATCAGATGATCGGACTCGAGAGGGATGGTAAACCTATTTTCGATTCGATCATCGTGGTGACAGACCGCCGTATCCTCGACCAACAGATCCGGGACACAATCAAACAATTTGCCCAGGTTAGCGCTACGGTGGGGCATGCAGAACATTCAGGGGACCTGCGGCGTTTCATCGAAAGCGGCAAGAAGATCATCATAACGACGCTTCAAAAGTTTCCCTTTATTCTCGATGAAATTGGCAGCGAGCACCGGGGGCGCTGTTTTGCGATCGTCATTGACGAGGCACATTCGAGCCAGGGGGGGCGTACCTCGGCCAAGATGAGCATGGCCTTGTCTGAGGCCGGTGCAGAGGATGAAGACGAAACCTTCGAGGACCGAATCAACCGACTCATGGAAGCCAGGAAGCTGCTTCCAAACGCCAGCTATTTCGCCTTCACCGCCACCCCCAAGAACAAAACACTGGAGATCTTCGGTAAACCAGACCCGCAGCCCGATGGTACGGTCAAAAACAGGCCGTTCCACAGCTACACTATGAAACAGGCCATACAGGAGCGCTTCATCCTGGACGTGTTAGCGCACTATACCCCAGTTAAAAGTTACTATAAACTTATCAAGAAGATCGAGGACGATCCGGAGTTTGATGTCAAAAAAGCCCAAAAAAAGCTACGGCGGTTCGTGGAGGGGCATGAGCATGCCATACGACTCAAGGCGGAAATCATGGTGGACCACTTCCACGAACAGGTAATCGCCAAAGGCAAGATCGGCGGTCAGGCGCGTGCGATGGTGGTAACCAGCGGTATCGGGCGCGCCATCCAGTACTACTACGCGATCGAGGACTATCTGAAGGAACGCAAGAGTCCGTACCGGGCCATCATAGCCTTCTCGGGTGAGCACGAGTATGGTGGAAAGAAGGTGACAGAGGCCTCATTAAACGGCTTCCCCTCCAGTCAAATCGCGGACAAAATCCGCGAGGATCCGTATCGCTTCCTCGTTTGCGCTGACAAGTTTCAGACCGGTTATGACGAACCGCTTCTTCACACAATGTATGTTGATAAGGTGCTATCCGGAGTTAAAGCGGTGCAAACCCTTTCGCGCCTTAACCGGGCGCACCCGAAGAAACACGACACCTTCGTACTCGACTTCATGAACGACCCGGAAACAATTCAGAAGGCCTTCGAACCCTACTACCGAACGACCATCCTTGCCGACGAGACCGATCCGAATAAACTGCATGACCTCAAAGCGGACCTCGACGCTTACCAGGTGTACGCTCCTGAACAGGTGGAGAAATTAGTACGGCTATACCTGGATGGTGCCGACCGCGACCGGCTTGACCCGATCCTCGACGCCTGTGTCGCCACCTATAATGAGAATCTCGATGAGGACGGTCAAGTCGACTTCAAGGGCAAAGCCAAGGCGTTCCTGCGTACTTACGGCTTTCTATCTTCGATCCTTCCATACACCAACGCCGAATGGGAAAAGCTATCGATCTTTCTGAACTTCCTGGTGCCCAAGCTGCCAGCGCCTAAAGAGGAGGATCTCTCGAAGGGTATCCTTGAGGCCATCGACATGGACAGCTACCGGGTCGAAAAGCAGTCGACCATGAGGATAGCGCTTCCCGATTCGGATACTGAGATCGAGCCTGTGCCCACCGCCGGAGGTGGGCATAAGTCCGAGCCAGAGCTCGATCGCCTCTCCAACATCATCAAGGCCTTCAACGATCAATTCGGCAACATCCCCTGGACCGATGCCGACCGGGTGCGCAAACTGATCACCGAGGAAATCCCGGCGCTCGTAGCGGCCGATACTGCCTACCAGAATGCACGCAAGTACTCTGACAAGCAGAACGCGCGCATCGAACACGACAAGGCGCTTGTTCGGGTAATGACCGCGCTATTGCAGGATGACACGGAGCTGTTCAAGCAGTTCAGCGACAATGAGTCGTTCCGTCGCTGGCTGACCGATACGGTATTTGCGTTGACATACGGATAACGTAACCCCCAGCCATACTACTGGATACCCTGTGTTCCATTAAAGATGAAACGCTGTCGCCTCCAGGTAGGGACGCATTACATTCGCCACGCGGCACACTTTGCCGGCTTCCCATATTTCATCCATCGTGGCTTTTCTGCTTCTCCAGGTTTCGCGGAGTGCTTCCAGGGCCACATCCAGACCGATTTTGTTCCGGAACTTGAAGCAGTCGGCAACGGTCTTGGCGGGGCTGTAGACCTTGACGGGCACGTGATGCACTTCATGTTCCTCGACTCCGAAGCTGAAAGCTCGGCCGGTAAGACGCACCAGCTCGATGGGTGGATAGTCGAGCTTCGGCTCCCATTTCTTGTTCTCGATGGCTATCCATACCTTGTGAGTGATCTGGGTGGTGAGGTTGTGAAACTGGAGTGCTGAGATCAGGCAGATCACCGCATTTGGTGCCCGCTTGGCGACTTCCGCAAGTGTTATGGCCTCGCTTCCCAGGGCATCCGGCAGCGCATAGAGACCACGCCCAACACGCATCAGGTCTCCACTCGCGCAAAGCCGATACAGATACTCGCGGGGAATCCCCTCCGCTTCCACATCGCGAGGTCGAACGATCCCCAGTTGCCCGGTAAGTATGAGTATTTTTTGTTTACGATCCATGAGTCGTGTCCTGTGTCTTTACCTCGGTAAATATAAATAAATACCGAGGAAATGCAACAGATTTTCATGATGAGAATCGCTCTTCAGGGAAAGCCAAAATCAGCAGATTGAATATTTGATATCTAATTTAATCCGCACGACAGTGATCCGGCTGAAATACGGGCTGTTGTGTTGTTCCCATGTCAATACATGAAAGAAAGGGTCGGGGAGAGTTCGGTGAAGTGAAATCAGCGACTTTATCTGCATATCTACAATACTTCCTTGACACACATTATCTCATGGTTTTTCCCGCAGGCCCGCAACCACCTGCATAATGGCTATGGCCTCATGTATTCCGATGCGGTTATCACCGGAAATGTCTGCCACTGAAAAGGCGACAGGACAAGATTCCCCTCCACAGGCCTCCACCTGCAAGGCAATGATTACATCTTTTAAATCAACTGAATTATCCGCGTTGAGGTCAAGGGGAGCAAGCGATGTTATCCCGGTTACCCGGAGGTTGCCGTTTTTATCATAGGAGTAGAGGCCGTAAACCTTGTCATCGTAATCAGCCCTGATCAACCTGCCGGCATCATCGTAGGTATATTCCACTGTACCCGCATACAGGATGCCGGCTATACCCTGGAATAAAAGCATGGCGCTGATCAGCGCAAGGACGCAAACCCGCTTTTTCATGCCAGAACCTCCCTGCTGTTTATATATGTATTGACAAGGTAATGCTTTCTAAAATTTCAGCCTGTCAAGCCTTCTGGCCTTTTAAGCCATTGCCGGAGATCCTTGGATACGAACCCTGCAAACCCTTTGAAACCAGGGGCCGGGAATAAAACCGATGAAACAGCATGACTGCTCCGAGTACCATGAAACCTATGCATATCCACTGGTTTTCTGCAAGCGGTCCGGCAAAGGCCCGGGGATCGCCTCTGAAAAACTCTATAAAAAAACGAATCAAACCATAACCGAAAAGGTATACCCACATCATGGCCCCTGCAAAATCCTTGTTGTTCCTTATCCGCATCAAGAAGCAAAAAAGTATCAGGTGACAGCAAAGCAGGTATAACTGTGTGGGATGAACCGGTATCCCCTTGTAGATACATGCTGTTTGCGGATGATCAAAAACAACCGCCCACGGTAGCCCGAAGGCCGGTTTCCCGTGGCAGCACCCCGCGCAAAAGCATCCGAACCTTGCAAAGACCGCATACAGCGCCAGTGGCGGAAAAAGAATGTCCACCCTCTCCATGAACCGGTTTGGACCGGGATTGCGCCATGCATAAGAAGCTATGCCGGCAATGACCAGGATCAAGCCTGTAAAAACAAAAGCAAGTGCCCAGGGGTTTTCCCGGTGCGGCGCAACAAAAAACATGTACGCCAAAAAAAACGCAACTCCCGCCATCCATCCATCCACGGCCCTTTTTATTTCTATTTTCCGCTCCCGCGACAGATATAACAAAACAATGAGTGCCGGAATGAATCCGACCAGATAGGAGGCTACGTATAGATTCACCCCGACCTCACCGATATGAAACAGTGATTCAGGATACATGGTCTGTCTTCTCTTTTTTGCGAATCCAAAATCTTACAATCGCCCAGACAGACAAGAATAAAAAGACCGTTATAATGTAGTAATTCAACAACCCCGAAACTCCGACCGGCTGCGTTATCATGCAGTGTCTACAACTGCTTCCATTACTATATATATATGGTCTTCCTGTGTTCACAGTGATAGGTATATATTTATCTCGTTTCCTGGAATAGGTGTAGTCATCAAGGTTGGATACAGCTGGTTTGGATAAAGAAGATCTTGATCCGGTTTCAGCCATTGAGAACCATTTGTGTAACGACGAGTTGGCAGACGTTTGAAAATCGAGTCCGGAATATTGATATCCCGGGAATTGCCTTATATTTTTATATAAAGACTGTGATTGCAGATTTTCCCATATCTGATTTCCAGACTTTTTACTTCTCTTATACCACTTTATATTCCCTGTTCTCTCATCAACATCACCGAATAATTCTCCTTCAAAAAATTTATCAAACATCTCCTTTTCAGAAATGCGGCGGCCGCGCGCATCGATATAGAAAAGCCCCGACGGGTCAATATTGATCAAGGGATTTGCGGCCGCATATGAATAAGGATTGATCGCCTTTGGTTCGGTGATGTCCGGCCACCGGGGATCAGGGGAAATAAAACGCGCTGTTTTACTGTCATAGTAGCGCGCCCGCATCTGGTACAAACCCGTGCTCCCCTGCATGCGAACCCCGAATTTACCGACAAAGGTGAACGGCTGGTCCGTGCTTCCTTCATGGCCGAGAAGCTGTCCGTATGGGCTGTATCCATAGGTGTCTGTCACAGTACCGGTATCATCTGTAAGCATCATGACCGAGCCTATCTGATTAAAATGATAAAAACAGGGCTTTGCCGAGGCTTTCTCCACCATGTAACAAAGGCTTCCTGCAGGCGTATAGACATAGAACCGGGTAAGACCGCTGTCATCCTTTTCCACGACCAGGGGATGCCCGGCAAGGCTATATGTGTAAACAAATCTTTTTTCCCGGGATTCTGAAGTCATTCTGGCGACCTCGCCGCCGGCCGTGTATGCCATGGTTACTGATTCGGTTCCCATGGTGATGCCGGTGAGGCGGCCGGCCGCATCCCAGGTATAGGTGCGGTCCGGATCGGCTGTTCGCCTTCCCAGAGCATCATATGAAAATCCGGGAGACGTGATACGGTTTGCAGAATTATACATCAAGTGCTCCAGGATTCCCGGGGAAACAGCGGCAAGCTCCGCCCCAAGGCTTGTCACCATCCGTGTTATCTCTCCTTCGGCGTTCAAGGTGAGATCGATCCCTCCTTTTCCCCCATGATCGATACTGGTTACACGACCGGCCGCATCCAGGGTGAAAACCGTGTCAACCCCGTTGGACCGGCGGATGGCCGTAAGGAATCCGTCGTTGTCATATTCAAAACGCATCCACGCCCCTGAAAGGGAATCCTCCACCCGGGTTACAAGGCTCCGGGCGTCATAGGTATAAGTCACGGTCATGTCACCGTCATAATCCATGCTTTGAACACGCCCGGCCGAATCATAGGTCACGGTTATATCAGTATCATCCATTGTCGTCTTTGTGACCCTCCCTGCGACATCGTACTCGAGGCTGACCGGTTCACTGGAGGTCTGGATTATTTCACCATGAGCATTGTAAGTATAACCGATGCTGGTTCCATCCGAGAACCTTCTCTCAATCAGATTACCTGCCGCGTCATATGTCCGGGTCTCGGTGATCCCTCCAGGATAATCTATGGCAGAAATCCGCCCCAGTGAATCATATGAATAGGTTTTTGTATTGCCTAGGGGATCCGTGAAACTCTCGAGTCTTCCCATGGATGTGTGGGAAAAGCGCCACAAACTTTTTTGGGGATCCTCTATTGCAGCAAGATTGCCCAGCCCGTCATATTGATAGGCAACTGTTCCGATCACCGGCAGCGAGACCCCAGACAAGCGGCCTTCGCCATCGTATTGATAGGATATGGTCCTGCCCATGCGGTCGGTGATGCTGGAAATCCTTTCCATGGCGTCCCTTACAATCTGAAAGGACTTTCCGGCCGGATCCATTATGCGCGTGAAAAAGCCCAAGGGATCCACCTCCAGGGTGATCTCCCTTCCCTCGGGTGTAACGACCTTGACCGGCGCACCCTCATCATCCCGGGAAATCCGCCAGCGGTTGCCGGCGGGATCGACCACTTCCGAAATCCATCCCCTTTCATCATACTCCACAGCTATTGTCGCTCCTCCGGGAAAGGTGACTCCAGTGATAGCATCCAGGAAATTATAAGTGAAAGAGAGGGAAGCACCGTCAGGACCAGTGATTCTGGAAATCCTGTCCATGTCATCATACTCGATGACAGTAACCCGCGCTTCGCTGGTATTGCTTGCCTTGGTAATCTTTACAAGGTTCCCATTGGAATCATACTCATAAGCGGTCGATACCCCCGCCGCATCGGTTACCTCTGTGAGGCGGCCCAAAAGATCATAGGTATACGTGATAAAAGAGTCATCCGGGCGGGTTACCTTGCTCAGCCGCCTTTTACCATCATAGGTATAAGTTTCGCTTCCCGCATCAGAATCGGTCATTGAAGCCAAAAGACCGTCACTGTTGTAAGTATAGGTAATTTGGCCCCCTTCGGGATTTTTCTCCCTGGAGACATATCCATGTGAATCATATTCATATTCCCAGGTATTACCGGCGCCATCCGTGTAACGGATCAAATTTCCCTTTTCATCATATTCAAACACCTCTTTGCTGCCATCAGGCCGCTTGATACTCGACAAGGGATAAAAAGAGCATTGAAACTGAACACCGGACGGGTCCTGGAACTGCTGGGTCTGGCTAAGGTATTCGTATTCATATGTTATTTCCTGTGAACCCGGCAGGGTTATGGAAGCAGGCATACCGCTTTGCTGGTCATATGTAATACTGGTCCTGTTTCCTTTCCGGTCCGTGATCGATTCTATACGCTGAATCATATCGGAGCAGGAAAAAAGAATAGTATTACCCTTTTCATCCGTGAAAGAAGAAATACAAAATGCGCCGAACTCTATCTCTTTATTGGCAAAGGTTCTTGTGTTGCCGTCAGGATCGATTATCCTGAAAGTGTTGGTGTCAGTCTTCTGAAATTGAAACTTGTTGCCGAATGCGTCTGTCTGGGATGTTATGATGCCGAAACCACCATCATCATAGGTATTTGTATAAGGGACATTCCCCCGTGGTTTCGTGACACTTTCAATATGATTACCCCCCTGGTATCTGAATGTATACACACCCCCGCCAGGATCTGTTACAGAACGCAACGTTACGTTATCCTTGTTGTCGTCAGGTGAATCCTCATATGTGAAACGCCATGTATTTCCGGTATCATCAGATACTGTTTCCAGGTAATTCTTCCCGCCGATATCAGTATAACCAAACTCCAGGCTGTGGCCGAAATTATCCTCGACCCGTGAGGGCAGCCTATCGTCATTATATGTAAACGAAACAAAATTGCCGTTTCTGTCTTGTATCCGGGTTATAGGAGAGGTAAACATGTCGGGCTCGATTTTCCCGGCCACATAAATATCCCTCATGCCGTTGGCATCACCCGCAATAAAATTTTCAGCATAGGAATCAAAAGCGACAAATTTGCCATCCCCGGTAATATCCGGATCATAGGAACTGCTGTTTCCCGCCTGGCCAGCCCTGCCCCGGCTCACAAGAACGACATCCCCCTTGACCATGTCGCGGACATATATGTGATCCCAGAAATCATCGGTGCCAAGATCGCCTGACGTGGAAAAAGCGATGTATCTGCCGTCATAAGATAGAGATGGCTCGTCCGAGCATCCATCTATTTCGGTGCCATCGGGCATAACCGAAACCCTCTGGGTTGTTCCTGTTATGCGATCATATAAAAAAACATCAAAACAGCCGTTTGTGTCCTGATCCACAAGGTTTGTCGCATTGGACATATAGGCAATATACCTGCCATCACCAGAAATGGCCGGATCACCGGAAGAATCATTGGCCTCTGTTCCGTCTGATGCAACGCTTATCCGCTTTGTCTCTCCGGTGATCCTGTCATACAAAAAGATATCAGCCACATCGTTGGTATCCCCTTCCACGAGATTGTCAGCGTAGGACTCATAGGCTATGTAGCGTCCATCTGCCGAAATAACAGGCGATGAGCATCCGTCGTTTGCGCGGATACCCTCGGCATTGACGCTGATGATCTCTGTCTGCCCGGTCTGGCAGTCATGCAGATAAATATCCTTGTACCAGTTGACTCCAGGCGCATCCGCCAGGTTATCCGCGGATGAAGCAAAAACAACAAACCTGCCGTCACCTGAAATGGATGCGTCTTCACTGTAGCCATCAGCCTGGGAGCCGTCGCTTGCCACACTTACCCGCTTTGTGACCCCGGTCTCGATCTCGTATACAAAGATATCCCAGGAATCATTGGTGTCATTTTCCACCAAATTAGAAGCATAAGATTCATAAACCACGAACCTGCCATCGGAAGAAATGCTTGGCGAAAGGGACCTGGAATCGGGATCTCCTCCGTCCAGGGCCCTGCTTATCCTTGTTATCTCCCCTGTGTATCTGTCTTTGAGATATATGTCTTCTTTTTCATTTTTATCATCATCAACAAGACTGTTTGCTGTCTGAAACACCACAAAGCGGCCGTCATCCGATATTGACGGATGAGTTGAATTGCTTTCCCATCCCACATTGCCGTTCACATCCGAACTCACAACCTGATCGTCGGAATCGACACCATATTCAAGGGGAATGAGGGGTTTTTCAAAGAAATAGACAAGGCCTCGGGCGGGATCGGTAAAACAAAAATACTCACCCGTATCTTGCAGCTGATACGGGATCGGCTCAAAAACCGAACTCCATGTCCCATTTTCATATAAAAATGTAATCTGCCGCCCGGCCCCAAGGTATACGAAACTTTCTATTTCCGGTGGAAAATTAATGGTGGCAATTTCCATGGCATGGCTCGATGTAAAAAAGAACGGAAGCCCGTCTTCCGGCTTGTCCCCTCCCAGCTGGGATCCATAATAGAGCTGGAATTTCATGGGCATGGGCCCACCGGCATCAGCCATGTCCATGGTGAAGAAATATTCTCCCAGATGCATTGCCACGGGATCCCTGGCCGTGAATATGGTTTTCAACTGTGACGCTGCTGTGTATGACTTGGAATAACTTACAGACCCGGCATGAACGGATTCCAGGCCAAAAAGAACGAAAACAGCGGACAAAACCATGCCACTCAGTGCAATTTCACGTTTTTTGTAAAAAACAGAACTTTTTTCATGCAGGAATATCCCGGAAAAAACCGCAAAAAGGGACAAAAACAGAAGGGACATGAATAGAACGACAAGATAGACCATGATTTTGACTCCATACATAGGGGTTCAATTTATGGACTATCACATAAACTTTTCATGATTAGCAGCAATCACCCCCGGGCATGAAAACAAGGCTATCTTTCTCCCCGGTCCGGAGGTGTTTTCACTGCGAAAGAAACAGAACTTGCAGGCAGAAAATATAGAACTCCCGGCGCTTGGGTGAATCAATCAGCCCTTCATGATGGACATGTAAACTTTCATGGTTATGAGGACTGTTATCCAACTTATGCCATCGCGCCCGTATCAGGCAGAGTATCACCAAAGGATTTAAAAAGTTATGTTATCTTAATAGCATTAAGATTTCAATAATAATGAATTATGATGGACTTTTTACGAAGCCGTCATACTTGAGTAGCCCTGATCACATAACCCCCTCGCGAACAAGGAACCTGTAATATTCATACATCTTTGCCATCGACTTGACAGCTTGTTCCGGGGTGGGAAAGAAAATTCCCTTGTAGCGATGGCCGGGCACTTCGTTTACTGTCAGGTCCTCGTCTTCGGTGAGAATACTCACGCCCAATACAGGTTTTTCATAGGTCTCCATCAACTTGACCACGTGTGTTATATAGTTTTTTTCATACTCATTCAGGGCATTCATCGCTTTTTCCAAAAAATCCGGGGGACATGTGGGATCAGCCTTCTGGGCAGAATCAGCCTGGCGGGAAAGCATGTGCCTCCTGCCAAGGATCCCAAGATTTATAACCGCGTCACATCCATCCCATTTCATTAAAAGCTCCATTACCCGGACAGGAATAGTTGGATCGTTCTCTCCGACCAGGTCTACCGGATTGCCGCGGCTCCAGTAAGGCGGCAGGATCTTGTCTATCTCGGCGATTATTTCTGCGGAAAGGGGCGGGATCTCCAGGGAATAGAATTCACACAGGTCAGACGCAACAACACCCCAGCCGCCCCCAAGAGTCATTATGGCAATACGGTTTCCCTTTGGAAGCGGAACCGAGGAAAACGACGCGGAAAGATCCAAAAGATCGGACGGCTTTTCAACCTTGACGATACCCGACTGCCTGCATACCGCGTCAAAAACACGAATGTTGGAACTCAACGCGCCGGTATGGCTTGCGGCAGCCTTGCTTCCAGCCTCTGTCTGCCCGCCTTTCAAAAGTATTATTGGTTTCTTTTTTCCAACCCGGCGGGCGCTTTCATAAAACCGCCTTCCATTTTTAACGCTCTCGATATAGAGCATGACTGTATCGGTTGTCGGGTCAACCTCAAAGGCGTCTATGTAATCCTCTATAGTTATCATTGCCTCGTTGCCCGAACCGCAGAATCCCCTTATTCCGATACCCTGGAACTCTGCAAACGCAAGAAGCTGGTTCCCCATGTTGCCGGACTGGGCCACTACCCCGACTCCCCCTGGCTTGGGGCGGACATGGGTGCCGGTACAATAGAACTTTATATGGGGATTGCATATACCCATGGTATTCGGCCCGATAAGGTAAATCTGGTTTTCCCTGGCGAGCCTGACAAGCTCCTTTTCCCTTTTTGCCCCTTCAGGGCCGATTTCAGCAAAACCAGATGCTATAAGGAGCATGTAGGATATCCCCTTCTCCTTGAACTGGGGAATCAGCCCGGCTACTTTGGCCGCTGGGATTGTCACAACAGCGACGTCAACATGACCCGGAATCTCTGTAACCGACCGGTAGACCTTGCGGCCGGCAATTGTTCCGCCCTTATGATTCACAAGATAAACATCACCATCGTAACCGCCTCCCAGCACGTTGGTCATGAGGGTATATCCCCACTTGCCCATCTTTCCGGACGCCCCCACAAAAGCCACGGATCTGGGATGAAAAAGCGCGGCGATAACTCCAGGCTCGATTTTGGGCAAATACTCCCTTTGCCTGCCCGGCCCTCGTACTATCAAGGCATCAACCGCCACCGGCGTGCCATCCGGTTTTATTATCATCGGGTTTATGTCAATCTCCTGGATATCAGGATTTTCTACCGCAATCTTTGAAAGGCCCAGCAGCGTCTTTATAAGTATCTCTTTGTCAGCCGGAGCCTCTCCCCTGAAGGATCCGAGAAGGGCCTTCGACCTGAGCTCGTCTAGCATCTCCAGGCAATCGGCTTCTGTAAGTGGAGCAAGGCGAAAGGAGACATCAGAAAGGACCTCGGTGAATATCCCTCCCAGGCCGAACATTACGACAGGACCAAACTGGTCATCCACGAAAAGCCCGCATACAAATTCCCGCCTCCCCATAACCTGGGGTTGCACCAGGAATCCTTCAAGGACATCACCAAGACGCTGTTTCATTTCCCGGACCGCTTCAAGCACGCTTTTTTCATCATAAAGATTGAGACAAACCGCACTGCTTTCGGTTTTGTGCAGCAGATTTTTCCCATGGCCCTTCACCACAACCGGAAAACCGATTCCTGATGCAGCATCTGCCGCCTCGGCCGGGGTTTTTACCAGGACTTCATCCACCACGGGTATGCCATAACCCTTCAAAAACTCTTTGGATTCTGCTTCTGTCATGGACAGATGTTTATCTTCTCCACTCTGGCAAGCTTTTTTCAAAATATCATCAGCCATAATCCACCTTTTTTATATGTGTTTTTTATTGTCACCCGGATTCATGAGCGTTTTTTCCCCATGCCGGACGCACGCAGGCAACTGCTCGAAATAGTAAACTATACCGGCCTGTTGCCGACAATGCATATGGCGTGGGGAAAATCCCCGAAGGGAGGCTTGGGCCATAGTATAAATTTATCATGATACCACAGAAAAAAAGAGGTTTCAACCAGTTGGAATTTAAACAAATTTCAACTTAAAACACACCTGTTACAATAAAAAACACTATTTATCCGTTGGAACCTGGGGGGTCAGTACAAGGAGATTTGATTTGTCTTTCTTGAACCTGAGACCTTTGTGATCAGGCCCTACCTCTTCAATGGAAAGAATGGAGTATATTGACAAATGCAGAGTCTTTACCCCTTCAAACCGTTTTTTCAAATCCTCCTCCGCAGGATTCACGACCAGTGTGCCGGTATCGAACACAAAGTCCGATATAGCTATAAAACTCAAGCCCAGAGAGGAATCCGTAACATTCTTGGCCTTTATGCTTACTATCTCACCTTTTTTGGGGTCCCTGTAAGTTATTACAAAACACGTCTTTGTATTCATTATTTTTCCTTGATTTTTACTGTTCATACCGAAAGTATTTACAAAAAAACAAGACATCACGCCCCGGGGAACCGTTTTTTCAGGCGCCCCATAAACAGGCTCCGTGCAGTAGCCAACAAAGCCATTATTAATAGATCCTGGAATATATAATAATCATTCTCTATCTTTTTGAAGAATTTTTGTCAAAAACATGAGTAGTTCCTTTCAAAAAGAAAATAACGGCGTTGAATCATTTTTCAGTATCAAAATTTCGACTTTTAACGATCGCAAAAAAATGAATCCACACAAAAGCACCTGGCGGCAAGGTCCCGGGAAACCGCAGGCAATAAAACCATTAATAGGTATAAGTGCATGCCTCCTGGGACAGGCGGTTCGCTATGACGGTAGGAGCAAAAAAGCCGGTTTCATCATAGAAAACATGCAAAATTTCGTCTGCTGGCTTCCTGTGTGCCCTGAAACCGAGTGCGGCCTTCTTGTGCCTCGAAAACCCATGCATATTGTTTCGGAAAAAGACAAGGAGCGCCTTGTTGAAATAGAAACACGCATCGATCATACAGGAATTTTTTTGGCATGGATGGAAAAAAAGCTTCGAAATCTGGAGGAAAACAAGCTTTCCGGTTATATCTTTAAATCGAAATCCCCTTCCTGCGGTCTTCATGGGATCACGCGGCATACGCCATCTGGCAAACCCCTTGGCGTAAAAGGCCCGGGCCTGTTCGCAAAAGCTTTTACCGCCAGATTCCCCGGCATACCGGTTGCAGACGAAATAATCCTTGCAAACAAATCAACTATAGCGGATTTCCTTGAAAGGGTCCTGTTCTTTTTCAAGGCCGAATACCAGTAAAGTAAGTTAAAAAAATCCGGCTTGGCATGGTTTATTCCAATCCCGGGAAAATCACCGGAGTTGCAGATATAGACATTTATAGTGTAAAACAAAGGCAAAAAAGCAGACCGGCTTCAATTAATGAAGAACTCGTAAAAAATCTAACTTTTGATCCAAAAATAAGGATTCAACCTCATTAAAAATACAGTCGACGGCTTTGTAAAAAGCTCTGTATGCAAGGCGTCGCGAGCCGGGAAGGGGCGAGGCGTACTAAGAGTACGTTGAACCGCTTTCCGGCGAAGCGCAACGCAGCAGACGGACTTTTTACGAAGCCGTCAATTAATGACGGAACAGTTAAAAAGGACCCTATGTATAACCGTTATTTCGGCTTCAGACAACGGCCTTTCAGGCTTGTTCCCGATCCTGATTTTCTTTTTTTGAGCCGCAGTCACGAGGAAGCACTGGCGCAGATGAAGTATGCGGCAATGCACGGCGACGGGTTTGCCGTCATCGTGGGAGAAGTGGGAACAGGCAAAACAATGCTCTGCCGTGCTTTTCTCGAAAGCCTGGACCAGGAGATCGAATCCGCATACATATTCAATCCCAAGGTGGATGCGGCAGGCTTGCTGGCATCAATTTGTGCTGAATTCGGAATAAAAGATACAGGCGGTAAAAGTGTCAAGGAACTGATAGACCTGTTAAACAAATTTCTCATCAGCATAAGGGCCTCGGGCAAAAAAGCGGTCCTTGTGATCGACGAAGCCCAGAACCTTACTCCGGATGTTTTAGAGCAGATCAGGCTCTTGTCGAATCTCGAGACAACCAGGGAAAAACTCATACAGATCATACTCGCAGGCCAGCCGGAACTCGAAGAGATGCTCGACTCCTACGACTTGAGACAGCTTGCACAGCGCATTTCCCTGTTCTGCCATATCTGCCCATTCAACTTCCATGAAACAAAAAACTATATTGAACACAGGATACACAGGGCATCAGACACTCCTTACAGGATATTTTCCCGAGGGGCCGTAAAAAAAATTTACAGGTATTCCGGCGGGATTCCAAGGTTGATAAACATTGCCTGTGACAGGTCACTTATTGCCGCCTATGGATATGGCAAGAAAAAGGTTAATTCCCGAATCGCCGGCACCGCTATTTCAGAGCTTGTAAGAACAAGGCACATCACCGGAAAAAATCAGGTTCCCGGCCTGGTTACAGCCGGGCTGCTGGCCATCATCATTGCTGCAGGATCTTATGTCATGTGGCGATCAGTAATTGCGGCTGATAAAAAGGTGATCCCGGCAGGAAAGCTTGGCGGAACCACTTTGGAAGATAAAGCAAGATCAGAGGCAAACCAGGTCCCCGCCGTCCAGGAACAGAACCTGTTATATCCTGTAAAAAAAACGGAAAAACGTAAATCAGCTGCTTTTGAGGTCCGGGAAGACTCCCGCAAGTCGGAAAACATCACCGGGAAAAAGGCAAAGGCAAATAATGAGGGTGGATCTGGTTCCATGTATGCTTTGCAAAATTCCGGCAAAAACATCAAACCAGAAAAACCCGGCGGTTATGCTGATGATTCGGCGGTTTCAGCAGCCACGAATAAAATCGTGAGTCTGCGTGAACTCCTTGATGGCATTAACGCCAGCGAATCCAGGAATGCCGCCCTTTTTGAATTGTTTTCCCTGTGGAAGGTTCCTTTTGACATGGCATCTACCTTTTCAGAGCTTGAAAACAGCATAAAGGACACCGAAACATGTTTTACCATTGCTTCACGCAGGGCCGGCATGGAGCTTCTGGTTGTCAAAAACGATCTTGAAAAAATCGATATACTGGATCTCCCGGTAATTATCGGTATAAAAAACGACAAGGAATCGACTGGCAGTTACTTGTGCATATGTAAAAAGAAAAACGGCCTCTATCTGGCATGTGCTGGTACCGGGAAACTTTGTGCATGGATAGATCCCAAGGAACTCGCGCGGGTCTGGGATGGCAGGGCATACATTTTCTGGAAGGATTTTTACAATTACAGAGGAACCATACCGGGCAAGGCTCCGGGAGATGCTGTCTTGACGCTGAAACTTCACCTGCGCTCCCTGGGATACAAGGATATCCCGATAACGCCGGAATACGACGATGCTACACGGGCAGCCGTGTTACACCTCCAGGCTATCGCCGGAATCACCACTGATGGAATAGTTGGTCCTGAAACAAAGATAATCCTTTATAATAAAACAGCGTCGTTAGTTTTACCGCACCTTGCCGTTTTGGACAGGCCTTCCGAAATATTGAATAAGACAGGTTCACCCCAACCGCTCACCGGGAAGCAATAACAATGAGCACCATCCTCAAGGCGTTACAAAGACTCGAGGAAGAAGAAAAAACAGGCTCACCGGCAAATACTTTTCCAGGGATATCCGCAAGGAACAGTTTTTCCCGCAGAACGATCATAGTTATTGTTTTGCTCGCATGCTTGTCTACCCTGGCATGCACAGTGACAATCTTTATACTGCTGGGCTATAACACCGGAGTTCCTGGACAGAGCAAAAAGAGCCGATCCGGTGCCGCCTTTGTGGCCGCGGCTTCTGGAAGCAAACCCGTAAGCCCGGAGAACCAACATGTATCGGCCCAGGGAGAAGTCAAGCAAGGAAACAAAAAAAATATTTTGGAAAAACCCGCCCTGGCCGTGAAAAACAAAAATTTCCCGAAAGAACCCCAAAAAGAACCAACGTTAAATAAAAACAAGGCAAGCAAACCTTCACTGCCGGCATCGATTGTCGAAACAACAGGTCCGGCCCGAAAAGAGAAAGAACAAAAAGAGCCATCCGTTCTGATAGCAAAAAAACATTTCATTGCCGGGGAATCTGAAAAAGAACCATCCGTTTTTGATTCAAAAAAACCCGGCACAATCATGGATTCAGACAAAAAAGATGAAAAGATAGATATTCTTTCCTCCAGCGCCGGTTTACAGCTTCAGGCCATATCATGGTCCAGGGATCCCGGGAAAAGAATAGCTGTGATCAACGGATGCATATGCAAGGAAAAAAGCATGGTGGATGGCTTTCTCGTCTGGAGAATAAACCCGGATGATGTGATCGTGGCCGTGGGAGAAACCAAAAAAAGGCTTGTCTTTGGAATGCACTAGAGACCCGAATCCATGCGGGAAAAACCCCGCGGTTCCAGGGACAGAAAAGCAAGGAGGTGTTTTCACGGTAAAATTTGGTATTGCCTATGGATGTTTTTTTTGATGAATTGATCTTGTCGATTTTATTTTCAAAACATAAAACAATAACAAATAATTTTTTTGTTAATTTAAAAAGAATTCGCAGATAGACCATACTGGGACACACTTATTTAATTTGATCTTTATACGAAAACACCTTTAGGGGACGATTATGATAGAAGAAAAAAAAATGGGTATTTCAACAAGGGCGGTTCACGCCGGTGAGATCAGGTACAACGAGTACGGGTCTATCACTACCCCGATAGTGCAAACCTCTACATTCATTTTCAAGAATGTAGAGGAAATAAAGAAACTTGAATCCGGATCCATTGAAAGGTTCGAATACGGGCGATACGGCCATCCCACCCAGTTCGCAGCGGAAAGAAAGCTCGCCGCCCTGGAGGAAGCAGAAGATGCGGTCCTTTTCTCATCGGGTATGAGCGCGATAACAACAAGCCTGTTCGCGCTGTTGCGCTCGGGTGATCACATAATAATAACCGATGACGCATACAGACGGACCCTCGAGTTCTGCAAGCTTTGCCTGCCAAGGTTCGATATCACAACAACGGTTGTAAAAATGGGGGACTATGATGCCATCAAAGAGGCCATAAGACCTGAAACAAGGCTCTTTTTTTCGGAATCTCCCACTAATCCTTATCTGAACATCATGGACCTGGAACGCCTGATGGACATATTTTCAGGCACAGGTATCCTGGTTATTTCCGACAGCACCTTTGCCACTCCCTATAACCAGCATCCTCTTGAATACGGGGTGGACCTTGTCATACACAGCGCAACCAAATATCTTGCGGGCCATAACGACCTGCTAAGCGGGGTGGTTCTCGGCGGAAAGGAACTGACAGATCCTATCCGCGAGTACTTGAAGATCACTGGAGGGGTCATCGATCCCAACTCCGCCTACCTGCTGATCCGCGGCCTTAAAACATTCGAGCTCCGCATGGAACGCTTGAACAAAAACGGGCAAATAGTGGCCGAGTACCTGGAAAAACTTCCAAAAATAAAACGTGTATATTACCCGGGGTTGCCCAGCCATCCCCACCATGAAATAGCAAAGCGGCAAATGAAAGGATTCGGCTGCGTGGTGACATTCGAAATAGACGCTGATATCCCGTTCACCCTTGATTTTTTAAGTAACCTCACATTTATTAACATAGGTCCGAGCCTGGGCGGGGTGGAATCCCTCATAACCCATCCAGCCACCATAAGCTATTATGATCACACCCGGGAGGAGAGACTCGCCCTCGGGATCACCGACGGCCTTGTGCGCCTTGCTGTCGGCGTTGAAAACCCTGAAGACATCATAGAGGATATCAAGCAAGCCCTGAAAAAAGCAGAAGAAAACAAAAAGAAGGGCTGATTCCACGGCAAAGCCGGAGCATTTCCCGGCCGGAACCCGGGTTCCGGCCGGGCGGCCTGCCTGCCGCGGATTCTTTACACCCCTTTGTCTTGTAATCTCTCATTGAGAAACGACTCAAACCTTTCATAGGAGATGGCTGTCTTGATGGAGACAGGCGAGCCATCCACGAACACGGCTGTCGATCCCCTTATCTCATATTTTTTCGCTTCTTCTGAATCCAGGGTATAAATTGACAAATCAACCTTGTCCCTGAAATTATTCTTAATTTTTTTGGCCACATCCAGGGCCATATGGCAGGCCCTTCATCTGGGGTTGTTTGAATGAATAAGAACGATCCGTATCATTTGCGCCTCCTTGGTAACAGATCCAGAATACATTAAAAAAGCCCTTTTTTCAGGAATTCCTCCGTGTCAGCCGGGGATCCGGCTGGAGGAGTTTTTTTCTTCGGAGCAGTTCCCTGCTTGAAGCATTCGAAAATTACCCTCCTGGAATCAGGTCCGGGAAGAAGCCCGGTATCTGCGTCTATTTTCGCAAAAACAACATTATCCGGTACAGGAAAGACCCGGACCGGCTTGTCTTTTAAAACTTCCTGCATGAAATAGAGCCATATGGGACTTGCTGCCCTGGAACCGGTCTCCTTTGCGCCGAGGGTTCTTTCCTGATCAAACCCGACCCATGCGCCTGTAACATAGCGCGGCGTATATCCCACAAACCATGCGTCGTGAAGGTTATTGGTTGTTCCGGTCTTTCCGGCAGCAGGCCTCTTGAGCGCCCTGACCCTTCGCCCGGTCCCCTCCTGTACAACCTCCTCAAGCAGGTGAGTAATGATATAAGCAGTAGATTTATCGATTACTTTTTTCATCTTAGGGTTGTTTTCAAAGATTATATTACCATCCCTGTCTTCTATGCGTGACACAAAAACAGGCTCTATCCTGTAACCCTGGTTTGCAAATACCGAATATGCTCCAACGACCTCCAAAAGTGAAAGCCCGGATGATCCCAGCGCAAGGGATAGATCAGGAGAAAGAGGGGACCTGATACCAAGACGCCTGGCATAATCTATTACATAGCCAACCCCGATATCACGTAGTATCTTGATAGTTATGACATTTCTCGAATAGATCAGCCCATCCCTGAAAAGCGTGAAGCCATGAAATTTCTTGTCATAGTTGTCGGGTTTCCAGGTGAAATCCCTCTCCTTGTCTTCAAGTACAACCGGTGTGTCCGGGATCAGGGTTGCAGGGGTATAGCCCTTGTCCAGAGCAGCCGCATATATGATGGGCTTGAATGCGGAACCCGGCTGCCTTCTGGATTGAACCGCCCGGTTGAACGCACTTTTTTTATAGTCCCTGCCGCCCACCATGGCCTTGACCCATCCTGTCTGGGTTTCTATGGATAAAAGCGCGCTTTGCACAATGGGTTCCTGTTCCAGGGAGAGTTTCCATTCGCCTGTTTTTTCGTCCTGCTTTTTTAATCTCACCCAGATCACATCTCCCGGGGATAAAATCTCAGACGGCTTATGGACATATATCTTTCTGGGATTGTAGGGCACCTTTGGATCGGGCCTGCGGGCCCAACGCATATCTGATACAGGGATTATACCGGAATGATTTCCGAACCTGACGAATGTGACTCCCTTTTCGTCATCAGTAGTCAATACAACCCCTTTTAATATTGCGCCAGGGATTATAGCTTCCGGTTTGATCATCTCCGACTGGGTTTTGCAAAAGGCTTCTATTTTGTTCTGCTCCAGATGAGTAATCGGCCCCCTGAATCCCTGCCTTTTATCCAGCGCCCTCAAGCCCCTTTCTATCGCTTTTCTGGCGGCTTCCTGCATCTCTATGTTGACGCAGGTGTAAACCTTGAAACCATCTGTTAAAAGATGCTCGCCGTATATCTTTTCAAGCTTACGGCGCACATATTCCGAATAATAAGGAACTGTTTCGAGAAACCAGTTCTTTTTACCCCTGAGTTTTATCTCCTGGGACAAAGCTTCTTTAACCTGGTCCCTGGTGATAAATCCTTCTTGCTCCATTCTTTTCAAAACATATATCTGTCTCTGCCTTGCCCTTTCGGGGTGGGTTTTAGGCGAATAGCGGCTCGGTGCCCTGGGAAGGCCGGCAAGTATAGCTGATTCCGCCAGGGTAAGCTCCTTTGCCTTTTTTCCAAAGTAGTTTTCAGCGGCAGCCTCGACACCGTATGCCCCGTTTCCAAGGTAGATCTGGTTCAGGTAAAGATAAAGAATCTCATCTTTGGAAAAATTCTTGTCTATGCGGTACGCAAGAATGGCTTCCTTTATCTTCCGCTTGTAACTGCGTTCAGGTGAAAGAAAAAAAGACTTGGCAACCTGCTGGGTTATGGTGCTGCCACCTTGTACTATGGCGCCAGCCTCCAAGTTTTTGAAAAAAGCCCTTATTATGCTGTGGAAATCTATTCCTTCATGTTCGTAAAACCTGGCGTCTTCTGCGGCAATAAAAGCGTTTATAAGGTGCTTTGGCATCTGTGACAAAGGAATGACGATCCTTCTCTCCTTGTAGAGTTCGGCTATTTTTCTGCCGTCATCAGAATAAAAGCAGGTTACCACAGCAGGCCTGTAATCCTTCAAACTGGATATCTGCGGGAGGTCCCTCGAAAAATATAAATAGAGTCCGGCACCCGCCAGACCGGTTATTGCTATGGAAGCAATAAGCACCCATGCCATGAATTTAAAAAAACCGCGCATCATTTTTTTATACCCTTCTTTGAAATGAATATCTTCTGCTAAGCATATGTGCATAAATATTTATAACTGAATTGCACGATGCGAAACAATTTGCCTTCCCCAAAACAAGATTTTCCCGAAATTAAGATTTTTCATGAAAATTTATGATGGACTTGTAAAAAGTCCATCAATTTATGATGTCCTTGCTTATCATTCATGCAGGTTTATCATCCAACCAGGTCTAACCTTTGGGCATCTGTTTTTCTTCCATGCGTGTTTCACACGCACCGACGTCGGCGAAGTGAAACAGGTTCCGAATTTCAAATTATATTTTGAGCATACCTTGCTTTATGCAGCCTCGCAACGTGCATCCGGGTTAAATATTATCGTTATTGG